>NZ_LYXG01000018.1:92161-106211 GCF_001663515.1 Halomonas sp. G11 | reverse complement strand
CCCGCCACAATAATGTGGCGGGCAGTTGAACCACCCCCAGGCACTCGTCTCCTTGCATGACCACGACGACCCACTCGCGCTGCCAGGGAGGTAACCGGGCTTCTTGCAAAAGCCGCTTGACCGTCCGGTGCCCCCGCCCGGGCAGACGCATCACCTCGCCCCCCTGGCGCCAGCGCAGCGTTACCGGCTGGTCGGTCTCGAGCGCCAGCGCAAGCGGCCCCAGCGGCGTCTCGATGCCCGGTTGGCCGTTCCAGGTGGTTTGCCAGGGCGGCGGGCGTTCGAAAGGCGGCATGATAAATAACCGCTCACGCCACACCCTGGCGTCGGCCCCCGGCCAAGTGACGCGCACCTGGGCGTCACGCCCGGCCATCAGTTGATCAAGCAGGGTTTCCAGACGCTCACGCGGGGGCGTGGGCAAGCCCGCCTGCTGGCACCACGTGCGCACCAGCAGCCGCTGGCGAGGGCGGTCCCGTGAGCGCAACGCCGCCACGCTCAGCCCCCCGTCACCCTCTTGCAGGGTCTGCAGTTCCTCGGCCGCGTAGGCAGCCAACAGATCGTCGGCTTCCCCCGCTTGCCGGGCGCTTTGCGAAAGCGCCCGGCAGGCGCCCGGCCAGCGCGCTTCAAGTCGCGGCACTACCTGGTGGCGCAGCAGGTTGCGGTCCAGGGCAACGTCATCATTGGTCGGGTCATCACACCAGGCCAGTTGCATGGCCCTGGCCGTTTCGGCGAGCTGATCACGACCGATATCAAGCCAGGGACGCAACAGGGTGATGCCCTGCCAGTCGCGGCGATAGGGCATGGCAGCCAGTCCGCGAATGCCGCTACCGCGCATCATGGCCAGCAGCAGCGTTTCAGCCTGATCGTTCTGATGCTGGGCCAGCCACAGCGTATCGCCCGGCGGAACATGCTGCTGGAAGGCGGACAGGCGCGCCCGCCGAGCGGCGCCTTCGATCCCCTCTCCTTGACGCTCCACCGTCACCCTGGCCACCGTGAGGGGCACGTCGAGCCTGGCACACAACGCCTGACAGTGCGCTTCAAACGTCTCGGCGGCGGGTTGCAGGGCATGGTTGACGTGCAGCGCCCGCAGCGGACGCTGGGCCTTTTGGCAGACGTCCGCGGCCAGTGTCAGAAGCAGCGACGAATCCAGGCCGCCAGAGACGGCTACCCAAATAGAGCGCCCCGGTGGGGTTTCCACCAGGGCGTCATTGAGCGGGCCAACCAGCGATTCAGGCGGCTGGGGCGCCATAACTCATCAGGCGGTCATAGCGGCGCGCCAAGAGCGCGTCGATCTCCATCTTTTGCAGACGATCAATACTCGCAGACAGCGCTTCCTTGACGCGCTCTGACGTTGTCACCGGATGCCGGTGTGCGCCACCCAGCGGCTCCTTGATCAGCGAGTCAACGAAACCCAGCTCCTTGAGTCGCTCAGCGGTGATGCCCATGGCTTGGGCGGCCTCGGAGGCTTTTTCGGCGCTCTTCCACAGAATCGACGCGCAACCTTCCGGGGAAATCACCGAATAGGTCGAGTACTGCAGCATCTGCAGCTCATCGCAAACGCCTATCGCCAGGGCGCCGCCGGAGCCGCCCTCACCGACCACGGTGGAGATAATCGGCGTTTTCAGGCGCGACATCACCGCCAGGTTATAGGCAATGGCTTCCGACTGACCACGCTCCTCGGCGTCGATCCCCGGGTAGGCCCCCGGCGTGTCGATAAAGGTCAGCACCGGCATCTTGAAGCGCTCGGCCATTTCCATTAATCGACAGGCCTTGCGATAGCCTTCCGGGCGCGGCATACCAAAATTACGGCGGACCTTTTCTTTTACGTCACGGCCCTTTTGATGGCCAATCACCATGACAGGCTTGTCATTCAGGCGCGCCACCCCACCCACGAGCGCCGCATCGTCGCCGAAATTGCGATCGCCATGCAGCTCGTCAAAGTCGCTGAAGATATGCTCAAGGTAATCCAGCGTATAGGGGCGCTGGGGATGACGCGACAGCTGGGACACCTGCCAAGGGGTCAAATCCTTGAAAATCGACTCCGTCAGCTTGCGGCTTTTCTCTTCCAGCCGGGCGATTTCATCGGAAAGGTTGACCTGGCTATCGGAGCTGACCAAACGCAGCTCTTCAATTTTTGCCTGAAGCTCGGCAATGGGCTGTTCAAAATCGAGATAATTAGGATTCATCGGCTCTGCCTGTTAAAAATAAGCCTTGTCGAAACGCGCATGGATGACACCATTATCGCACCCTGACCCTACCACGCAAGGCGCCACGCGGAACGCGTCTACTTGTAGCGTAGCTGAACACCCACCTGACCCTGCACATCGCGCAGGGTCAGCAGCAAATCATCGCTGGGGGCAACTTTCCATTCATCCGCCAGTTCCAGCCAGCCCACGGCATCGGGGTGGCGATACTGCAGGCGGACGGGCAACCCGGCCTCGTCGCGAAATGGCGACAGGCTGGCGCGCAGGCTCTCCACCAGACGGCCGTTGAGCTGCTGGGCATCCAGCGCCAACTCCACTGCCTGGCCAAAGCGGGCGCGCGCCGCCACCATGGGGGTAACATCCTTGCCACGCAGCTTGAGGCCGCCGGAGAAGTCATCGTTGGACACCTCGCCTTCGACAATCACCACTTCGTCGGCGGCGATTTGCCCACGCACTTGTTCGAACAGCTCGCCAAACAGCGAGGCCTCGATGCGCCCGGTACGGTCATCCAGGGTAATGAACGCCATGGTATCGCCGCGCTTTGATTTCATGGTGCGCATGGCCACCACCAGACCGGCGATCCGCTGGGGCTCCCAGGACGCTTTTAAATCGCTGATCCGCGTCGATACAAAGCGTTTTAGTTCACGCTCGTACTCGTCAATCGGGTGGCCGGTCAGGTAGAGGCCGAGCGTATCTTTCTCGCCGGACAACCGCTCGCGGTCGGTCCATTCGCGGACGTGGCGGTATTCAGCGTAAACATCGACCGCCTCTTCTTCGTCGGTAAATGCCTCGCCGAACATATCCAGCATGCCCAGGTTCTGGTTGGCGTGATTTTGCGCGGCGGCCTTGAGGGCATCTTCCATGGCAGCGGCGAGCACGGCGCGATTGGGGCCCAGATTATCCAGCGCGCCGGAGCGGATCAGCGCTTCCAGCGTGCGTTTGTTCATGCGCTTGGGGTCGATACGCTTGCAGAAATCAAAGAGATCGCTGAACGCGCCGCCTGCTTCCCGGGCATCGACAATCGCGCCAATGGGGCCTTCGCCCACGCCGCGAATCGCCCCCAGCCCATACACCACGCGACCCTCGATATCGACGGTGAACTTGTAGCCACCCACATTGACGTCCGGCGGGGTCACCGTCAGCTTGAGGTTTCGGCACTCTTCAATCAGCGGTACGACTTTATCCAGATTGTCCATTTCCGTGGACATCACCGCCGCCATGAAGGGCCCGGGGTAGTGCGCCTTGAGCCAGGCGGTCTGGTACGAAACCAGCGCGTAGGCCGCCGAGTGCGACTTGTTGAAGCCGTAACCGGCGAATTTCTCCACCAGATCGAAGATATTGCCCGCCAGGTCTTTATCGATGCCGTTGGCCGCGCAGCCTTCCATGAAGCCGGCGCGCTGCTTGGCCATTTCCTCGGGCTTTTTCTTGCCCATCGCCCGGCGCAGCATGTCGGCCTGGCCGAGCGTGTAGCCCGCCATCACCTGGGCGATCTGCATGACCTGTTCCTGGTACAGGATGATGCCGTAGGTGGGGGCCAACACCGGTTTCAACAGCTCGTGCTGGTAATCCGGGTGTGGATAAGACACTTCCGCACGGCCGTGCTTGCGGTTGATGAAGTCGTCCACCATGCCCGACTGCAGCGGGCCGGGGCGGAACAGCGCCACCAGGGCGATCATGTCGTCGAGGGAATCGGGCAGCAGGCGCTTGATCAGTTCCTTCATGCCGCGGGATTCCAGCTGGAACACTGCCGTGGTCTCGGCGCGCTTGAGCATCTCGAAGGTTTTGCCATCATCCAGGGGAATGGCGTCGATATTGAGGGGTTCCTGGTTATTGGCGTCACGCACCTTGTCGACCATTTCCAGCGCCCAGTCGATGATGGTCAGCGTACGCAGCCCCAGAAAGTCGAACTTCACCAGCCCGGCTTCTTCGATATCGTTTTTATCGAACTGCACCATCAGGCCGGAACCGTCCTCGTCGCATAGCAGCGGCGAGAAATCGGTAAGCTTGGTGGGTGCAATCACCACGCCCCCGGCGTGCTTGCCGGTGCCCCGGGTGGTGCCCTCCAGCTTGAGGGCCATTTCCCAGATTTCCTCGGCTTCTTCATCGCTGTCGATAAATTCTTTCAGCGCCGCTTCCTGCTCGATCGCCTTGTCAAGCGTCATGCCCACTTCAAAGGGGATCAGTTTGGAGAGCTTGTCGCCCAGCGAATAGGGCTTGCCCTGGGCGCGAGCGACGTCACGCACCACCGCCTTGGCGGCCATGGTGCCAAAGGTGACAATCTGCGATACCGCATCACGTCCATAGCGCTCGGCCACGTACTCGATGACCTTGTCACGCTTCTCCATGCAGAAGTCAACGTCAAAGTCGGGCATGGAGACACGTTCAGGGTTCAGGAACCGCTCGAAAAGCAGGTCGTAGCCGATGGGATCCAGGTCGGTGATCTTCTGCGCGTAGGCCACCAGCGACCCCGCACCGGAACCGCGCCCGGGCCCCACCGGCACGTTGTTATCCTTGGCCCATTGGATAAAGTCCATCACGATCAGGAAGTAGCCGGGAAAGCCCATCTGGATGATGATGTTCAGCTCGAAATCGAGCCGCTCCCGGTAGCGCTGGTCGATCGCCTGGTACTCCTCCCCGTCCCGCGGGTAACGCTCGGCGGGGTACAGAAAATCCAGCCGGTCAGTCAGTCCGTCGTGGGACACCTTGCGGAAAAATTCGTCCTGGGTCATCCCCTCCGGAATGCCGAACTCGGGCAGGAATATCTCGCCCAGGCGCACGTCGACGCTGCAGCGCTCGGCGATCATCACGCTGTTTTCAAGGGCCTCGGGAATGTCGGCAAACAGCTCGGCCATCTCCTCGGGGCTTTTCAGGTATTGCTCTTCGGTATAACGCCGCTCGCGGCGCGGGTCATCAAGCGCCTTGCCTTCGCCGATCGCCACACGGGTTTCATGGGCCCAATAGTCGTCACGTTCCAGGAAGCGCACGTCGTTGGTGGCCACCACCGGTGTCTGGGTGTCAATCGCCAGTTTCACGCTGGCATGCACACAGTCCTCTTCCAGGGGCCGCCCGGTGCGGATGAGTTCAAGGTAGAAGCGGTCGGGGAAGGCCTGCTGCCACTCCTCCAGCAGCCCACGTGCTTCGCGCTCGTGGTCGGAAAGCAGGTGACGGCCTATTTCACCTTCTCGCGCCCCAGACAGCGCAATCAGCCCTTCACTTTGCGACAGTACCCACTGCTTATCCAGAATGGCGCGGCCCTGCCGCTGGCCGTCGGTCCAGCCTCTGGAAATCAGTTCGGTCAAATTGCGGTAACCGACATCGTTCATCGCCAGCAGCGTCAGTCGGTAGGGGTGCGCCTCGTCGTGGGGATTATGCAGCCACAAGTCGCTGCCGATAATGGGCTTTAAGCCAGCGCCCTGGGCGGACTTGTAAAACTTTACCAGACCAAACAGGTTGGCTTCGTCGGTCAGCGCCAGCGCTGGCATCCCGCGCTCAGCGGTCGTGCTGACCAGCGACTTGAGCTTGACCAAGCCATCGACCAGGGAATATTCACTGTGCAAACGTAGATGAACGAACGGAACCGTCATGAGACTCTCGGTAAAAACGCTAAATAATAGAAAGGCTACAGCAGGGCTAACTGGCGCTGCACTGGTGCAAAGCTCCGGCGATGGTCGGCCAATGGTCCATGAACCGCAAGTGCCGATAGGTGCTCTTTGGTCGGATAGCCCTTGTGGCGCGCAAACCCATACTCAGGATAGCGCATATCCAGGGCGACCATTTGGGCATCCCGGGCGACCTTGGCCAAAATAGACGCCGCCGCTATTGCCGGATGCCGGGCATCGCCTTTGACGACCGCCTGACCGGGCAGCGTATGCCCCGGTAGCCGGTTGCCGTCCACCAGCAGGTATTCCGCCGCCGGCGCCAGGCCATCGATAGCCCGGCGCATGGCTAGATGCGTGGCGTGGTAGATATTGAACTGATCCACTTCCGCGGCACTGGCCTCGGCCACCGTGAATGCCAGTGCGTGCTCGCGAATCAGACTGTCCAGCGCTTCCCGCTTGCGCGCCGTCAGCTTTTTGGAGTCGGTCAGCCCGTCGATGGGCCTGGCAGGATCAAGGATCACGGCGGCGGCCACCACACTGCCCACCAAGGGCCCCCTGCCCACTTCATCCACTCCCGCCAGGCGCTGACCGGTATAGTCAACCTGCAACGGTGGAAGGTCAGTCACTTTAACACCCATCGATGCTGTCATCCTGTGCGGCTAGTGGCTGACCGGCGACCAGCGCGTCGATGGCATCTGCCGCCCGGCGACTGGCATTTCGCTGAAGCGCCTGGTGCATTGAAGCAAAGCGGGCTTCCAGTGCGTGCCGCCCTGCGTCGTCGCTCAATAGCGCGCTGAGCTGCTCGGCAATGGCCTCGGGTGAGGCATCGTCCTGGATCAGTTCGGGCACTATCGACTGCTGGGCAATCAGGTTGGGTAGTGACACCCAGGATGTCTTGACCAGCCGCTTGGCCAGCCAGTGCGTCACCGGGGCCATTTTGTAGGCCACCACCATGGCGCGGTGGCAGAGCATGGCCTCCAGCGCAGCGGTGCCTGACGCCAACAGTACGGCATCGCTTGCTACCATCGCCTCGCGGGCCTGACCGTCGAGTAACACCGCGCGCTCGCCAAGCACCGGGAAGGTTTCCAAGAGCTGAGCTATTTCGTCACGCCGCTGTGCACTGGCCGCCGGAATCACCACCTGGAGCGCGCCATGCTGCTGGCAAAGCTGCTCGGCGGCTTGCATGAAGGTCGCGCCCAAAAAGCGTATTTCGTTGCTGCGTGAACCAGGCAGCAGCGCCAGCACCGGCGCCTGCTCGTCCAGACCGAGCGACTGACGGGTGCTTGAACGGTCATTCTCGAGGGGCAGCTCGTCGGCCAACGGGTGGCCAACAAAGGCAACCGGCACTTGGTGACGGCGATAGAAGGCCGCTTCAAAGGGCAACAGTGTCAGCATGCCATCCACGGCTTTGGCAATCTTTTTTACCCGCCCTTGCCGCCATGCCCACACCGACGGGCTGACATAATGTGCCGTCGTTATGCCCGTCTCGCGAAGCTGTTTCTCAAGGCCAATATTGAAGTCGGGGGCATCAATGCCGATCATGATATCAGGCTGCCAGGCGATGGCTTCTTCGCGTAGCGTCCGGCGCACGCGAATCAACTCGGGCAGATGCTTGATGACTTCCACCAGGCCCATGACTGATAGGGTTTCGAGGGGAAACCGACTATTGAGGCCCTGGGCTTGCATGCGTGGGCCGCCGATACCACGAAATTCAACGTCCGGGTGGCGCGCATTGAGTTCGCGCATCAGCCCCGCGCCGAGGATATCGCCGGAAAGCTCGCCTGCCACTAGGTAAATGCGCCGTGGTTCCATGAAAAACCGCCGGTTAGCGGGTAATGCCGCGCGTTGAACGCTCGATGGAATCAGCGAAGTGGGACACTTCAGGAATTGAGAACTGGCGGCGCATTTCGGCAAGCGCCTGCTCCACCGTCAAGCCCTGCCGGTACACCAATTTGTAGGAAGCGCTCAAGGCGTTGATGGTTTCACTACTGAAACCACGGCGCTTGAGCCCCACCAGGTTGAGTCCGCGAGCTTCAGCAGGGTTGCCATTGATCATCACGTACGCGGGCGTATCCTTGGTGATGATCGAACCACCGCCTGCCATGGCATGATCGCCGAAATAACAAAACTGATGAATCGCTGCCAATCCGCCCAGAATGGCAAAGTTGCCGACCGTCACGTGACCGGCCAAGGTGACCTGATTGGCCAGAATACAGTCATCGCCAATCACGCAATCGTGGCCCACATGTACATACGCCATGATCAGGTTGCGCGACCCGATGGTGGTTTCGCCGCGGTCCTGAATGGTGCCGCGGTGCAAGGTGGCACCTTCGCGAATGACGTTATCATCACCCATCACCAGACGCGTCGGCTCGCCCGCGTACTTTTTATCCTGGCAATCCTCACCCACGGAGGCAAACTGGAAAATGCGCGTGCGCTCACCCAGGGTTGTCGGCCCCTTGATCACCACATGGGGACCGACAACCGACCCCGCACCAATGGTGACATCCGGGCCAATCACACTAAAAGGGCCGACCTCAACGTCGTCTGCAAGCCGCGCGGCGGGATCAACAAGGGCAGTAGGGTGTATCAAGCTACTTTCCTCTCGGCACAAATAATCTCTGCTTCGCAGGCCAGTTCACCATCCACCGTTGCCCGGCAGGCGAATTTCCAGATGCCCCGTTTGCCACGAATGACATCGGCTTCAAGTATCATCTGATCGCCAGGCATCACCGGACGCTTGAAGCGTACTTTATCACTCCCCACCAGGTAATACACATAGCCATCGGCGGGGAGCTTGTTAACCGTTTTAAAACCCAGGATACCGCAGGCCTGAGCCAGCGCTTCGATCACCAGAACGCCCGGCATGATGGGATGGTGGGGGAAATGGCCGTTAAAAAACGGCTCGTTGATGCTGACGTTTTTGTACGCAACGATGGATTCGCCCTTGGTTAGCTGCGTTACCCGATCGACCAGCAAAAACGGGTAGCGGTGCGGCAAGTACTCGCGAATTTCGTTAATATCCATAACCATCGTAGCGACCTCTGAAAAGACAAAACACCTGTTACATCAGGCAAACATCGGCACACAGACCGATCAAAAAGCAGTGGATTATAACGCGCTGCGGATGAGCCTCAACCGGCCCACTGCCATATTCACACAGTCACGACTGGCCGCGGTGATTTTTTTCCAAGCGGGACAACCGCTTGGCAATCTCATCAAGCTGTTTAAAACGAACGGCATTTTTTCGCCATTGCGCGTTGCTCATGGCGCCGGTGCCGGAAGAATAAACACCGGGTTCGTGGATGGAGTTGGTCACCAGGCTCATTCCGGTCACCTGGACACCATCACAAATCGTCAGGTGACCTGAAAGACCAACGCCTCCCCCCAGCATGCAGTGCCGCCCCACATGGGTGGAGCCAGCAATACCTACACAGCCGGCTAATGCACTATGATCACCGACCGTGACGTTATGGGCAATCTGCACCTGGCTGTCGATCTTCACATCATTACCGATCACGGTATTACCCAGCGCCCCACGGTCAATGCTTGAGCAACTGCCAACCTCGACGTCATCGCCGAGCACCACACCGCCCAATTGAGCAATCTTGTGCCATTGGCCGCCATCGTGGGCAAAGCCAAACCCGTCCCCGCCAATCACACAGCCGCTCTGCAGGATGACTCGCTTGCCTATCACCACGCCATGACACACGGTGACGTTGGCATGTAAACGCGTTCCTTCACCGATAATGCTGTCGGCGCCCACCATGCTGCCCGCGCCAATAACCACGTTGTCACCCAGCACCACCCCTTCTTCAATGACCGCATTGGCCTGCACACTGACGCCCTCCCCAAGCGAAGCGCTTTCCGCAACAACCGCGCTTGGGTGAATTCCCGGTATATCACGGGCAGGTAACGGGTCGAAAAGTTGAGAGAGTGTGGCATAACCCAAATAAGGGTTATCGATTTCCAGGCGTGGAACGGGGCAGCTTTTGCCATGCTCAGGGTGGAGCAGAACCGCCGCTGCCTGCGTCACGGCCAGATCTTTCAGGTAGGCACGATTCGCCAAAAAAGCCACCTGATCGGCCTGGGCGTCTTTAAGCGTCGCCAACCCCCTGATGGGCTGGCTCCCGTCACCCTCAAAGGCAACGTTCAAGTGGCGGGCAATATCCGCAAGGGTTAGGTCGTGAGAAGCGTGGGTCATGGGCGGCCAAGGAACCTTTGGTGCGGCTGAGCCGCACCGAGCAATATGGGTATTTTAGTTGAGCGAATTAAAAATCTGCGTGACTTCATCCGTCACGTTGGGCAAGTCCCTGGATGAATGCAGCACGCCTTGGGGCTCAACCAAGACTTCAATACCGTGTCGATCAATCACTTGTTCAACCGCCTGTTCCAGTTTGGGTTCGGCACCCTCAAGGAACTGCTGCTCTGAGCGTTGCTGCGCCTGACCGATTTGCTGGCGTAACTGCTCAAAACGACGCCCTTTTTCCTGCAGTTCAGCAATCAGCGACTCGCGCTGTGCCTCGGACATCGTCTCGCCCTCGTTCTGCAAGCGTTCCTGCAGGCCCTGCAGTTCGCTGCCCAGACTTTCAGCTTCGCGCTGCTGGTTACCAATCTCGCCTTCCAGTCGGCTGATCGATAATTGAGCGGAATCGGTGTTCATCAATGCTGCACGCCAGTCAAGAACAGCCACCTCGTCCGCCTGAGCCTGCGCGGATAACACCATGGCACCCAACAGACAAACGACCCCAGTGAGCTTAAGCATGGTCATAACTCCTTTTTGTAAAAGGGATGCGCCTTGCAGCGCATCTCAACTCGTTAGAATGACTGGCCTAACGAAAACTGGAAGAACTGAGTGTCATCCCCACTCTCGTCATTGAGAGGCTCAGCCACCGCAAAGGTCAACGGTCCCACCGGCGTCAGCCAGGATAGCCCCACCCCGGCGCTGTAGCGCAGATCGCCAAGATCGACGCCCGAATTACAGCGTTGGCGGCTGGCATCTTCATCGAGCACGTCATAGCAGGATGACAGGAACGTATTACCCGCATCTAAGAACAGCGATGTCTGCAAAGAGTTCTGATTTTCTATAAACGGAAGTGGGAAAATGACTTCGGCGCTACCCTCGACGAGCACGTTACCCCCCAGAGTGCGATCCCGCCCGCCTTCGCGTGCCGGCGTCGTCCGCTCCCCAAGGGTGTTGGAGGTAAACCCGCGCACGGACCCTAGCCCCCCGGCGTAGAAGTTTTCGTAGAACGGGTAAGGGTCATCGCCTATCGTATCGGCGTAGCCGAGATCACCGGTGAACTTGAGTGACCATGCATCGTTGAGCGCGAACAGCTGCTGCGCTCGGGCGCTGGCTTTGTAGTATTGCGTGTCGCTGCCCGGCGCACCGGTCTCGATGGCGACACGCTGGTAGCTGCCCGCCGTGGGCATAATGCCGCGATTGAGGTTATTGCGCGTCCAGTTGGCATTCAGCTTCAAGGTTTGCGCACTGTCTCCCTCGTCCTGAACATAACGACGAATTTCGGAGGCGGTATCAAAGTAGGTTTTGACCGTGATGTCTTCGGCACTGGCGCCAAAGTTAAGCCGCGACAGCTCACTAACCGGGTAGCCGAAGTTAATGCCGGCACCATACGCATCCGTGGAGTAAGTCGAAATATCGGAGTCTTCGTAGTCGGTTTCCCGGTAGAAGACGTTATAGCCCCGCGAAATGCCGTCAAGTGTCCAGTAGGGGTCGGTGAAACCGAAGTTCACGCTGGTGAAGGTGTCACTACGCTGGGCTCCAATGTTGACACGGTTACCGGTGCCCAGAAAATTATTCTGCGACAGCGACGCCCCGTAGATCACCCCCGCACTTTGCGAGAAGCCGACGCTGGCTGAAATAGAGCCCGATGGCTGCTCTTCAACGTTATAGGTGACGTCCAGCTTGTCGGGCTCGCCCGGGACCCGCTCGGTATCCACTTCAACCTGGCTGAAAAAGCCTAATCGCTCGAGACGTTGACGTGACTGGGTAATCGACTCTGTGGAAGCGGGGGCGCCTTCCATCTGGATCATTTCGCGACGCAACACTTCGTCATCAGTGGTCGTATTGCCGATAAACTCGATACGCCGTACGTAGGCACGCTGCCCCGGATCGACGTTGATCACCAGATCGACCGTTTCACCGTCGCTGGCCACCTCAGGTACACCCCGGACATCAGCAAAGGCAAAACCTTCTGCCCCAAGGCGTTGGCGTAGCGCCTCGGTGGAGGCGTTCAGGTCCTGACGCGAGAAGATCTCACCGCGCTCAATGGTGAGTAGGTCCCGGGCCTCCTGCTCGCTGATTTCCAGGTCACCTCTGAAACGCACATCGCCGACGCGATATTGCTGGCCTTCGTCCACATTGAGCGTTATGAATATCTCTGACTTGTCGGCCCCGATCGATACTTGTGTAGAGGTCACGTCGAAGTTGACATAGCCACGATCCAGGTAATAGGACCGCAGACGTTCGATGTCGCCTGACAAGGCTTCACGGGAATACTCGTCGTTGGAAAACCAGCCAAACAAAAAGCCCGGGCGGTCTTCGAGCTCGAAAAGGTCCAGCAGGGTCTCGTCGTCGAACGCCTCGTTGCCGACGATGTTTATCTGGCGGATCTTGGCGACTTCGCCTTCGTTGATATCGATATTGACCCGCACGCGCCCTTCGTCGATTTCCTCGACCTCAGTCTCGATACCTGCACTATAACGGCCCTGGGATTGGTAAACGCCTTCCAGCTCACGCTCCATTTCCTCGAGCGTCGAGAGTTGAAGCACCTCGCCTTCCGCCAGGCCTGCTTCCGTCAGCCCACTCCGCAGATCATCTTCCGAGATTTGCTCGTTACCGTTGATGTTCAACTGGGTAATGGTGGGGCGCTCGACGACCTGTATCACGAGCACATCGCCTTCCCGGGCGAGCGATACGTCTTCGAACAACCCGGTTTCGAAAAGTTGCCGCGCCGCCGCTGCCAGTTCGCTTTCGCTCACCTGGTCATTGGCGCTGACAGGAAACGCATTAAAGACCGAGGCGGCGGAAACCCGCTGCAGTCCTTCCACACGAATGTCCGAAACATCAAAGGATTGTGCTTGGGCACCGCTGGCACCTGCCAGCAAGAGTACCGCCATTCCAAAGGTCTTGATTTTCATGCAGTCATTTCGCTCGCGTTGGTCTGCCTATGCATTCAAACAGGCACCATATACATTTGTGCAGGCAGATGACAAGGCATCCTAGGCACTACACGCGTCGTTACCAGAGGCGCATCAGATCAAAATACAGGGCCATCAGCATCAGGGTGCCTACCATGGCAAGCCCGATACGTAAGCCGATGGCTTGGGTTTGCTCGGAGACCGGCCGCCCGCGCACGATCTCCAGGAAATAATAAAGCAGATGCCCGCCGTCCAACACGGGGATCGGCAGCAGGTTCAATACCCCGAGGCTGATGGAAAGATACGCCAGAAAGCTGACAAATGCTTCCAGCCCCGCCCGTGCGGAATCCCCTGAAATCTGGGCAATCGTCACAGGGCCAGACAGATTGGACGGCGATATCAGTCCCACCAGCATCTTGCGAATGGCGTCAACGGTCAACAATGTCATGTCCGCGGTGCGCGACAATGACTGCCCTACAGCTTCCACTGGGCCATAGCGGATTTCGCGCTGATATTCTTCAGGCCATTCGACAGGTTCGGCACCCGCACCAATGTACCCAATTTCAACGCCCGTCTCCAGATTGTTACGACCGGGGGTCAGGGTCGTGGTTTGCCGTTCGCCGTCTCGTTCAAATTCGACCGTCAACGCCTCATCGGGGCTACCACGGATCACGTTGACGAAATCCATCCAGTCCGCAATGGGCTTTTCATCCACCGCGATAATGCGATCTCCCACCTGCAAGCCCGCCTCGGCGGCCGCCTCACCTTCAATCACCTGACCAAGCGTGGCCGGGACATCGGGCTGCCAGGGGGTCAACCCCAGTGTTTCCAGGGGCTGCGGTGGATCCTGGCGGGTCATGTAATCGCGTAACGGAAGTTGGTAAACCGCTACATTGCTCTCACCTTCCGGGCGAGCTTCAATGGTGAGCTCTCCACTGAAACCGATCATCGATACCAGCTTCAGGTTGACCGCCTCCCAGCTGCTGACGGCTTCACCCTGAATCGCGGTGATCTCGTCCCCGTGGGCCAGCCCCGCTTCAGCGGCAGGGGAGTCCGGCACTGTTTCGCCGACCATCGGGGCAACGGCGG
>NZ_LYXG01000018.1:0-92151 GCF_001663515.1 Halomonas sp. G11 | reverse complement strand
CCCGCCACAAACAACGCCCAGTAGGCGACGATCGCCAGCAGGAAGTTGGCAATCGGCCCTGCCGCCACGACGGCAATACGCTGCCAGACACTTTTACGGTTAAATGCCTGATCGAGCTGATCGTCAGGTACCGGCGCCTCGCGCTCGTCGAGCATCTTGACGTACCCACCAAGCGGGATAGCGGCAATCGCAAATTCGGTGCCATGGCGATCAACCCGCGACCATAGCGGTTTGCCGAACCCGACTGAAAAGCGCAGTACTTTAACCCCGCAGCGACGCGCCACCCAAAAGTGACCAAATTCGTGGAAGGTAACCAACAGCCCCAATACCACGATCACCGCTAAAATGTTTTGTATCAGGCCCACAGGGAAACTCCTCGATATGCGCCTCAGCCGACTAAGGCTAAGCGGACCAACGTTCCAGCCATCCAGCGGCACGCTGACGTGCACGCTGGTCGGTCCATAAAATACTTTCAAGGCAATCGGCCGACCCGTCGACAGACGAGGACAGCGCTTCTTCGACCAACTGAGCGATGCCCAAAAAACCCAACCGGTGATTCAGGAAAGCCTCGACGGCCACTTCATTGGCGGCGTTAAGCACGACAGGCGCCAAACCACCGCTGCGCATCGCCTCACGAGCCAGCGGCAGGCACGGAAAGCGCACTTCATCCGCGGTTTCAAACTCGAGCCGTGCCACCTGGAAAAGGTCCAGCGCTTCGACGCCCGCGTCGATCCTTTCAGGCCACGCCAGCCCATACGCGATGGGCGTACGCATATCAGGATTGCCCAGTTGCGCAAGCACGGAGCCGTCATGATAAGCCGCCATCGAGTGAATGACGCTTTGTGGGTGCACGACCACCTGAATTTGGTCGGGGCGGGCATCAAACAGCCAGCAGGCCTCAATCAGCTCCAGCCCTTTATTCATCAAGGTGGCGCTGTCCACCGAAATTTTACGCCCCATTGACCAGTTGGGATGCGCGCAGGCCTGCTCGGGTGTGACCCGGGCAATCGCCGCCTCGCTCCAGGTCCGAAAAGGGCCGCCAGAGGCCGTCAGCAGCAATTGCGAGACGCCATGGCGTGACAGCCCGCCCCGATGCTCTGGGGGTAGACACTGGTAGATGGCATTATGTTCGGAATCAATGGGTAATAGCGTGGCCCCGGAGCGGGCGACCGCCTGCATGAAGAGAGCACCGCTCATCACCAGCGCCTCTTTATTGGCCAGCAGCACACGCTTGCCCGCTTCTGCCGCGGCCAGCGAGGGCAATAATCCCGCCGCGCCCACTATCGCTGCCATGACAATATCGACACTGGCATCGCGGGCGACATCGCACAGCGGTTCCGGCCCCACCATGACCTCGGTAGGTTGGTTTGCCCGTTGCAGCTCAGCGCGCAGCCAGCGTGCATCCGTCTCGTTGGCGAGAACCGCAACGGCAGGACGAAAGCGCAGGCACTGGCTGAGCAGCGTCTCTTTTGAGGTATGCGCGGTTAACGCATGCACCTGATAGCGATCAGGGTGACGGGCGATGACATCAAGCGTACTGGTACCGATGGAGCCGGTGGAGCCCAGCACCGTTACACGCTGTCGGGTTATCGAGGTCATAGGCCCAGCACCTGTAGGTAGAGCAGCGCAAACAGCGGAATCGCCGCCGTCAAGCTGTCAATGCGGTCCAGCACGCCGCCATGTCCCGGCAGCAACTGGCTTGAATCCTTCACGTCACGGTAGCGCTTGAGCATGCTCTCCAGTAAATCGCCCAACACAGAAATCAACGTGACCAGCAGCGTAATCACCACCAGGGCCGCCCCTTGGGTCCATCCCAGCGACAGCGCGAACGCAAACACAATCGCCAAAAGCGCCGTGGCCGCCATACCGCCCAGTACGCCCTCCCAGGATTTGCCGGGACTGACCCGGGGTGCCAGTTTGCGTCTCCCCCAGCGGCGCCCGGCGAAGTAGGCGCCAATATCCGCCGACCAGACGAGCAGGAGGACGAACAGCAGCCACACGGCTCCGGTCTCGCGCAGAATATTGAACCCCACCCAGCACGGTAACAGCACCCAAAGCCCCATGAGTAACCGCCCTGGCGTGGAATGCCACTGGGCGACCAGGTCCGGGTAGCGGGTAACCCACACCAGGTTGAGCAGCCAGCCCACCGCAGCAACCCACAGAGGCCATTCGGCCTGGGCGATACCGCTGGTCCACATCACCAGCATCAAGGCGGCACAACCCGCGACCAGCGCGGCACGCTTCAGCGTCCGAGTCACGCCTGCCAGATTGGTCCACTCCCATGCACCCAGCAGCATGACAAAGGCCGTGAACAGGGCAAAGCTCTCACCTTGCAGACCGAACAGGCCGACCAGCACCACAGGCGCTAGCCAGACCGCGGTGATCACTCGTTGCTTAAGCACCCTGGGCCTCTAACTGTTCGTCGGTCATGCCAAAACGACGTTGCCGTCGGCAGAAATCAGCCAGGGCATCATCGAACGCCTCGGCATGGAAATCGGGCCAGAGCAACGGCGAAAAGTGCAGCTCGGCATAAGCCAGTTGCCAGAGCATGAAGTTCGAAAGCCGCTGTTCACCGCTGGTCCGAATGCACAAATCGATGGGAGGAATATAAGCCCCCTCACTCATCGCCTGGTCCATCTGGACTTCGTCGATAGCGGATGGCGAGATTTCCCCAGCGACCGCCTGTTCAGCCAGTCGCCGGGCTGCCTGAGCAATATCCCATTGGCCGCCGTAATTCGCGGCAATCACCAGGTGCATACCGGTGTTGTTAGCGGTCAGCGATTCGGCACGCTGAATATGTTTCTGGATCGCATGGGAAAAGCCACGCTGCTCGCCGATAATCGACAGGCGGATATTACGCTCATGTAGCTTCTTGACCTCTCGCTTGAGGGCCATCAGAAAAAGCTCCATCAGCGCATTGACTTCCGTTGCTGGCCGCTTCCAGTTCTCGCTTGAGAAGGCGAACAGGCTAAGCGTTTGCACCCCACGCTCAGCCGCACGCTGAATGACCGCCCTGACGGCCTCTACGCCTGCGCGATGCCCGCGCGCGCCCGAAAGACCCCGCGCACGCGCCCAGCGATTGTTACCGTCCATGATAATGGCCACATGGGACGGCAACGAATCCTTCTCAACCTCCATCGCGTTGGCATCGTCCGGTCGTTGTCCGGGGAGCTGCGGTGACGTCATGAATGCTTGCACCAAAGATCAATCATAGAAAAGCCACTCAAAGATGGCTGAGCGGGCAGCATTGCTGCCCGCGGCGTGAACATCCGCTTCTTACACCTGCATCAGGTCGTGTTCTTTCGAAGCGAGCGCCTGATCGATCTCAGCGATGTACTTGTCGGTCAGCTTTTGAATCGCCTCTTCGCCTTCACGCTGATCGTCTTCGGTGATCTCTTTATCTTTTAACAGTGACTTGAAATCGCCGTTGGCATCGCGACGTACGTTGCGCACTGCGACACGCGCGTGCTCTGCCTCACTGCGCGCCTGCTTGATATAGCCTTTGCGGGTCTCTTCGGTGAGCATCGGCATCGGCACGCGGATAACGTTGCCCGCGCTGGCCGGATTCAACCCCAGGTCAGACGTCATGATCGCCTTTTCGATTTTCTGCACCATGCTCTGTTCCCACGGCGAAATCGTCAGCGTCCGCGCGTCTTCAACGTTGACCGAGGCCACCTGATTCAGCGGCACCTGACTGCCGTAATATTCCACGGTCACCGCATCCAGAATGCTCGGATGGGCACGCCCGGTACGAATCTTGTTAAAGTTGCTGTGCAGCGCCTCGACACTTTTTTTCATGCGCGCCGCGGCATCTTTCTGAATGTCATTAATCACGTGGTTACCCTCTGTCTATCAGCGTGCCTTCCTTGCCCCCAACTACTAAATTTAGCAGGGCACCAGGCTTGTTCATATCAAACACCCGCACTGGCATGTCATGGTCACGTACCAGGCAGATAGCGGTCAAATCCATGACGCCGAGCTTTTGATCAAGCGCATCATCATAGGTGAGCTGTTCATACTTGACGGCATCGGGGTGTTTCACCGGGTCTTTATTGTAGACACCGTCGACCTTGGTCGCTTTGATCACCACATCAACGTCAACCTCGATACCCCGCAGGCAGGCAGCCGAGTCAGTGGTAAAGAAAGGATTGCCGGTACCGGCTGAAAACAGCACCACGTCGCCGGACGTCAAATAGCGAATCGCCGTGCGCCGGTCATAGTGCTCGACCACCCCGCTCATGGGGATCGCCGACATCACCCGCGAGCGAATATTGGAACGTTCCAGCGCATCACGCATCGCCAGGGCATTCATCACCGTTGCCAGCATGCCCATATGATCGCCGGTGACGCGGTCCATACCGGCTTCGTTGAGCGCCGCACCGCGAAACAAATTGCCGCCGCCGATGACGATACCCACTTGAACGCCAATACCCACTAGCTGGCCAATTTCCAGCGCCATGCGGTCCAGCACCTTCGGGTCAATACCAAAGTCATGCTCCCCCATCAGCGCTTCACCCGACAGCTTGAGCAAAATACGCTTGTATTTTGACTTGGAACCATCGGTTTTCGATTTGCTAGACAGAGAGGTAAGCGGTTCTTGAACATCACGCGACATGGCAATTCTCCTGGGGCAGACCTGGGCGCCGACAAGCGGCATCACCCCTTTTATTATGCAGGGGCCGGATACGCGAAGGCGTGCGCTCGCGCGCACGCCAACCTACAGCTGGAACATCAGACCTTAGTGACGACCAGCCTGTTCCATAACTTCTTTCGCGAAGTCGACTTCTTCTTTCTCAATGCCTTCGCCCACGCCAAAGCGGGTAAAGCCGACCACTTCGCCGCCTGCCGCTTTGACATACTCAGCCACCGTCTGGTTCTGGTCTTTCACGAACGGCTGCTCGGTCAGGCTGTTTTCGGCCAGGTACTTCTTCAAGCGACCTTGCACCATTTTTTCAGCGATCTGTTCCGGCTTACCGGCCATGTCAGGCTGAGCAAGGATAATCGCTTTTTCGGCGTCCAGCTCCTCCTGAGGCATGTTCTCCGGGTGCGCAACCGACGGGTTGATGGCGGCAACATGCATCGCCACGTCTTTCGCCACCTGGGCATTGCCGCCTTTAAGGACGGTCAACACGCCAATACGGCCACCGTGAACGTATTCACCGACCACGCCACCGTCAACAGCCTCGACAACAACGGCACGACGCACGCCAATGTTTTCGCCGATCTTCTGCACCAGCTGCTCACGGGCGGTTTCCAGCTCACCGTCCATCACGGCGGCAACGTCTTCGCTTTTAGCGGCGAAGAAGGCGTCAGCAATCTTGTTGGTGAAGTCGATGAAGTTGTCATCGCGAGCCACAAAATCGGTCTCGGAGTTGATTTCCACCATAACGCCGTAGCTGCCATCGTCGGCAACGCGGGTTACAACGGCGCCTTCCGCGGCGGTGCGGCCGGCTTTTTTCGCGGCTTTCAAGCCGGAGCTTTTACGCAGGTTCTCAATTGCAACTTCGATGTCGCCACCCGCTTCGGTGAGTGCTTTTTTACACTCCATCATGCCCAAGCCGGTGCGTTCGCGAAGATCTTTAACCTGAGAGGCGCTGATAGCGGCCATGAGATTTCACCTCTGAAATGGTTCTAGCTGAGAGTTAGTTAAACGCCCTGCCGAGTGTCGCAACGGTTCATGACCGAATGATCTCACTCTACACGACGCTGCCGACATTGATGTCGGCCCAAGACTGCCCACTCCAAGCATTAACCCAAAGCGGGAAAAAGGGGGCTCAGGCCCCCTCTTAACATGATGCGGCACCAGCGATGGCACCGCATCGACCACCGGTTTACTCGGCGGCAGCGCTGCTGTCGGCGTCAGCGGCTTCTTCAGTATCCGTCACTTCGACGAACTCGTCGGCGCGACCTTCTTTAGCACGACCGCAGGCATCGGCAATGGCTTTTACGTAAATCTGGATAGCGCGGATGGAGTCATCGTTGCCCGGAATCACGTAGTCCACGCCATCGGGGTTGGAGTTGGTATCTACCACGCCGATGACCGGAATGCCCAGCTTGTTGGCTTCGTTGATCGCGATACGCTCGTGGTCAACGTCAATCACGAACAGCGCGTCCGGAAGGCCGCCCATGTTCTTGATACCGCCCACGGAACGCTCGAGCTTGTCCTGCTCGCGGGTCGCCATCAGAACTTCTTTCTTGGTCAGCTTCTCGAAAGTGCCGTCTTCGTGCATCGCTTCAAGTTCGCGCAGGCGTTTGATGGATACGCGAATGGTCTTGAAGTTGGTCAGCATACCGCCCAACCAGCGATGGTTGACGAACGGCTGGCTTACGCGATTGGCTTCTTCCTTGATGATCTTGCTAGCGCTGCGCTTGGTGCCAACAAACAGGATCTTGTTGTTGGATGCCGCCATCTTCTCGACCACATCGATCGCTTCGTTCAGCGCCGGCAGGGTATGTTCGAGGTTGATGATGTGAATCTTGTTGCGCGCGCCGAAGATGAATTTGCTCATCTTCGGATTCCAGTACTTGGTCTGGTGACCGAAGTGAGCGCCTGCTTTGAGCAGGTCACGCATATTGACGTGAGACATGATAAAACTCCTGAAACTCGGGTTAGGCCTCCACGCACCCCATGGATCCGACCATTGGCATCGTCAGACGCTGCCAGCGGCACCCGGGACCATGTGCCGGTGCATGTGTGTTTTCAAGGCTTGCTGTTCAATACCGCAACGTTCAACCGCCCGTAAGCGACGGAACCTGCGATGCCGTGATAACGCTTTGATGCTTCATCGACCTCGACAGCAGAAAGTTTGCAGCGGATGACGATTGCAGGAAAGCGCGCGGCTTTATACCATAGATCATCGTCAAGATGAAGCCGTCATCCGTTCAGCGGGCCTTTTATTGCCGCTCAACTTGCCATTCTGAGTCAACATCGAGAATCCATGAACGTTCCCATTAAAACGCCTTCTGAAATCGACAACATGCGCGAAGCTGGACGCCAGGCGGCCAGCGTGATCGAGATGATCACCCCCCACGTCCAGGCGGGCATCAGCACCGGTGAAATCGACCGCCTGTGTCACGAGTACATCGTCAACGAGCTGGGCTCCACCCCTGCGCCACTCAATTACCACGGCTTCCCCAAAGCGACTTGCACCTCGATCAACCACGTGGTCTGCCACGGAATTCCCGACGACGCCAAAAAGCTCAAGAACGGCGATATCATGAACCTGGATATCACCGTGCGTACAGCCGCTGGTTATCACGGCGATTCCAGCGTGATGTTCGTGGTCGGCGAGACCATCCAGGGCGAGCGGCTGTGCCGGATTACTCAGGAATGCCTGT
The DNA here is from genome assembly GCF_001663515.1 of Halomonas sp. G11. NCBI lineage: Bacteria > Pseudomonadati > Pseudomonadota > Gammaproteobacteria > Oceanospirillales > Halomonadaceae > Halomonas > Halomonas sp. G11. Next base: position 84,813 of record NZ_LYXG01000018.1, on the reverse strand, counting down.
ATAAAAGCATTGAGCAGGTCAAGCCAGGGGTGCACCTTTCGGAACTCGCCCGCGTGATTCAGAAGCACGCTGAAGCCAATGGCTACTCGGTTGTCCGCGATTTCTGCGGCCACGGCATCGGCGCCGAGTTTCACGAAGATCCCCAGTTCCTGCATTACGATGGCTACGCACCCAGCGCTGACATCCGCCTGGAAGCGGGCATGTGTTTCACCATCGAGCCCATGATCAATGTCGGGGGCTACAGGACAAAGGTGTTACGCGATGGCTGGACGGCAGTCACCAAGGACCGTAGCCTGTCGGCACAGTGGGAACACACCCTGCTGGTCACCGACACCGGCGTTGACGTGCTGACCGCACGCGGCGACGAAGACTTCAGCTTCTTGAATCATTGATGCTTTTACACCACTACCGGTTCGAACCGGATACCACGCTGTTCGACCTTGAGTTGTTCCGCACCGAGCTTGCGGGGTCACGCTCCCCCATCGCGCCGTTCAAGGCAGCGCTTGGCGAAATTCAGACCCGCCTGGACGAACGCTTTCGCGCCGGGGCCGATATTCGTGACCTGGTGCGTGGTCGCGCATGGTATCTGGATCAACTGCTGGCCATCGCCTGGGAACAGCATGACTGGCCCGACGACGGCGTCGCCCTGGTGGCCGTGGGCGGTTACGGCCGTGGCGAACTGCACCCGCATTCGGACATCGACCTGCTGTTGCTGCTCGAGCACGATGACGATACTCCCTATCGCGAACCGCTGACCGCCTTTATCACCTTTCTATGGGACATTGGCCTGGAAATCGGCCACAGCGTGCGCTCACTCAATGACTGCGAGCGCGAAGCGGCCGCCGATGTCACGGTGATCACCAACCTGCTCGAGTCACGCCTGATCGCCGGTCCGGAAGCGCTGCGTGAGCGCATGCGCGAGCGGCTCAACGCCGACCACGTCTGGCCGGCGGACCGCTTCTTCGAGGCCAAGTGGCAGGAACAGATTGCCCGTCACTACCGTTATAACAACTCCGAGTACCATCTCGAACCGAACCTCAAAAGCTCGCCAGGCGGACTTCGCGACATCCAGATGATCGGCTGGGTCGCCAAGCGCCATTTCGGCACCGAGGAATACACCGATATCGTCGCCAACGGCTTCATGAACGATGCCGAACTGCGCATATTAAGCCAGGGGCAGGCGTTTCTGTGGCAGGTCCGCTACGCCCTGCACATGCTCACCGGGCGGGCCGAAGACCGCCTGCTGTTTGACCACCAGCGCACCATTGCCGAGATGTTCGGCTTTCGTGACACCCCCGAAGGCCTGGCGGTGGAACAGTTCATGAAGCGTTACTACCGGCACGTGACCGCCCTGGCCGGGCTTAACGACATGCTGCTGCAGCACTTCGACGAAGTCATCCTGCGCGGCAAGGAAGCGCTGGAGACGGTCAAGCTCAACGAACGCTTTGAAACCAAGGGCGGCTATATTCAGGTGCGTTCGCGCAACCTTTTCCGTGAACAGCCTTCGGCCATGCTGGAGCTGTTTTTGCTGATGGCCAAGCACCCAGAAATAGAAGGCGTCCGCGCCGACACCATCCGCCTGATTCGCGACCATCGCCATCAGATCGACGATCACTACCGGGAAGACCCACACCACCAGCGATTGTTCATGGCCATCATGCGCGCGCCGGGCAATGTTCCCCGCCAGCTGCGGCGCATGAACCGCTACGGCATCCTGGGCAAATACCTGCCCGAATTTGGCCGTGCCGTGGGCCTGATGCAGCATGACCTGTTTCATATCTACACCGTGGATGCCCACACCCTGCGGCTACTCAAGTTCCTGCACGGCTTCCGCAAGCCGGAGGCCAAGGACGACTTCCCGGTCGCGGCCACCCTGATGCAGCAGCTACCCAAGCTGGACCTGCTTTGGATCGCGGGGCTGTTTCACGATATCGGCAAGGGACGCGGCGGCGATCACTCGGAAATCGGCGCCCGGGACGTCGAACAGTTCTGCCAGCGCCATCACGTCCCCCAACACGACACCAATCTGGTCAGCTGGTTGGTCGAGCACCATTTGCTGATGTCCATGACCGCGCAAAAACGCGACATCAGCGACCCGGACGTGATTCGCGACTTTGCCATGGAAGTACGCAACGAGACGCGGCTGGACTATCTTTATGTGCTGACCGTGGCCGACATCAATGCGACCAATCCAACGCTCTGGAACGGCTGGCGGGCGTCGCTCTTGCGCCAGTTGCATGCCGAAACCAAGCGCGCCCTGCGGCGCGGGCTGAAAAACCCGCCCGACCGCGACGACTGGGTGCGCGAAACGCGCACCGAAGCCCGTTCACTGCTGCAAACGATTGGCGTTGATGAAACCGATATCGACCGGCTGTGGGACTCGCTGGGCGAAGACTATTTCCTGCAGTACGCGCCCAGCGAAATCGTCTGGCAGACCCAGGGCATTCTTGCCCATCAGCCCTCGCCGCTGCCGTTGGTATTGATCAGCGCGCCCACGGCTGACATGACCGAAGGCGGTACCAAGGTCTTCATTCACACCCGCTCGGTGGACGACCTGTTCGCCGCCACCGCCGCCGCCATGGAACAGCTGGGACTGTCGATTCACGATGCGCGTATCGCGACGTCCAACAACGACTGGACACTCAATACCTTCATTGTGCTGGACAATCAGGGTCAGCCAATCCGCGACCCGGCGCGCATCGAAGAAATGCGCCAGCACCTGGTGGAAGAACTCGACGACCCCGACGACTACCCCGACATCGTCACACGGCACACGCCGCGCCAGCTCAAGCACTTCCGGGTCGCCACCGAGGTTCTGATCGAGCAGGACCCGGCCAACGACCGCACCCTGCTGGAGCTCAGCGCCCCTGACCGGCCGGGGCTTCTGGCCCGCGTGGGGCGCATCTTCATGGAGCAGGATATTGCGCTCTCCGCGGCGAAAATCGCCACCCTGGGCGAACGCGTCGAGGACGTGTTCTTTATCACCACCAAGGCAGGCGAGCCGCTGACCGACCCGGACCGCCAACAACAGTTGCGCGAACGCTTGATTGAGGTGCTGGGGGTTTAAGTCGCAACACGCTCCCCGGTGGATTTGAGCCGACAGCGGCGCTTGCCTATAATCGTCGGCTACTTTCGCGACACGACGCCTACAACGACGCCGGCACGGCGTTCTGGATACTCATGAACCCTGATCTCGACGCCCTGCATCCGTATCCGTTCGAAAAGCTGGCGGCCCTCAAGGCGGACCTGACGCCGCCTTCGGCGCTTGCGCACATCCCGCTGACCATCGGCGAGCCCCAGCACGCGCCCTACCCTGGCGCACTGGCCGCACTGGTGGCGCATCAGGCCGAGATGGCGCGCTACCCGGCCACCAACGGGCTGGCCGCCCTGCGCGAGACCATTGCCGCCTGGGCATGCCAGCGTTTCGCGCTTGCAGGCCTCGATACCGAACGCCAGGTCCTGCCGGTCAACGGCACGCGGGAAGCCATTTTTGCCTTCGTTCAAGCCGCCCTTGACCGAAGCCGCCCGTCCAAAGTGGCGGTGCCCAACCCCTTCTACCAGATCTACGAAGGCGCCACCCTGCTGGCTGGCGGGGAACCGCTGTATCTCGACTGCACCGCCGACAACGGCTTTCGTCCGGATTTCTCCGCCGTCAGCGCCGACACCTGGCGCGATGTGCAAATCGTCTTTATCTGCTCGCCGGGCAATCCTACCGGTGCCGTCACGCCGCTTGCCGACTTCAAGCAGCTCATCGCGCTGGCCGATGAACACGACTTCATCATTGCCTCCGACGAGTGTTACTCGGAGCTCTACCTCGACGAAGCCGCACCGCCGCCGGGGCTCCTGCAAGCCTGCGCCGAGCTGGGCCGCGATGATTACCGGCGCTGCGTGGTGTTTCACTCGCTCTCCAAGCGCTCCAATTTGCCAGGGTTGCGTTCCGGATTTGTCGCGGGCGACGCCGACCTGCTGGCTCCCTTCAAGCGCTATCGCACCTACCATGGCTGCGCCATGTCGCTGCCGCTGCAGCACGCTTCCATCGCCGCCTGGCAGGATGAAAACCACGTATTCGCCAATCGCGAGGCTTATCGTGAAAAGTTTGGCGCCGTGACAGAGGTGCTCGCCCCGGTAATGGATTTCCCCACCCCCGAGGCGAGTTTTTACCTGTGGCCCGCCGTGCCTGGTGGCGACGATATTGCCTTTACCCAGCGGTTGTTTGTCGAGCAGCATGTCAGCGTGTTGCCCGGCAGCTTGATGGGCCGTCCCGGGCGCAAAGGCCACAACCCGGGAAGTGGTCGACTACGCTTGGCATTGGTGGCAGAGCTTGCTCCCACGCTTGAAGCCGCCGAGCGGCTACGCCAACTTGTCGAGCGCGGCTAACGCATACATTGACGGCATGACGACATTGTAGGAGGTCATACATGCTAACGCTTTATATCATCAGCAACTGCGACACCTGCCGCAAGGCAGCCAAGGCATTGGACGAGAAGGGCATTCCCTTTAAAACCTACGACCTGCGCAAGGACGGGCTGTCGGCAGCGCTGCTGGAGCATATCCTGCACCGCGTTCCGCTGGTCCAGGCGATCAACAAGCAAAGCAAAACCTGGCGCGAGCTATCGGATGAAGAAAAAGATTTTGATGCCAACTCGGGCCGCGAATTGCTATTGAAATACCCCACACTGTTAAAACGCCCCCTGTTGGAAGTCGACGACGAGACCATTCTGGTCGGCTACAAAGACGGCGACTACGACAAACTTTAAGACGAAACACTGACCTAAAGGAACGCAGTTATGCTGAGCTTTGCGCTTGGAATCGGCACCCAAAACACCCAGGGCGACTGGCTGGAAATCTACTACCCGGCACCACTGATCAACCCACCGGAAAGCCTGGTGAGGGCTGCCAAGGACGTTGTCGACGCTCCCCAGGGCAATGCGGCCATCAGTTTCCTGCCGGAAGACTGTGCGCGCCTGGCCAATGCCCTTCAGGAAGCGGGCCATCCTGAACAGGCGGAGCTGGCTGAGTCTTTCGCGTCCAGCCAGCGCCCATTGGTCGCCATGTTCCTGGAGACCGACCAGCCGCCGCAAACCGCACCTGAGGTCTACCTCAAGCTGCACCTGCTTTCCCATCGCCTGGTGAAACCCCACGGGCTGGATTTGACCGGCATGTTCGGCCTGCTGCGCAACATTGCCTGGACCAACGAAGGCCCCATCGACATTGAAGAGCTCCCCGCCCGCCGCCTTAAGGCACGCCTGGCAGGCCGCGCGCTGTCGGTGGACTGCGTCGACAAATTCCCCAAGATGACCGACTACGTGGTCCCCCAGGGTATCCGCATTGGCGATACCGCTCGGGTGCGTCTGGGCGCCTACCTGGGCGAAGGCACCACGGTCATGCATGAAGGGTTCGTCAACTTCAACGCGGGCACCGAAGGTCCCGGCATGGTCGAGGGACGTATTGCGGCAGGTGTCATGGTGGGCAAGGGCTCCGATCTGGGCGGCGGTTGCTCCACCATGGGCACGCTTTCCGGCGGTGGCAATATGGTGATTAAAGTTGGCGAGGGCTGCCTGATCGGCGCCAACGCGGGCATCGGCATCCCGCTTGGCGACCGCTGCACTGTCGAAGCAGGCCTTTACATTACCGCCGGGGCGAAAGTGACGCTGCTGGATGACCAGGGCCAGGAGGTCAGCACCGTCGCCGCACGTGAGTTGGCAGGCCAGGACGACCTGTTGCTGCGCCGTCACTCACAAAGCGGCCGTATTGAGTGCCTGACCAATAAAAGCGCCATCGCACTCAACGAGGCGCTGCATGCCCATAACTGAGCCAGAGGGTTTATCACCGACGCTGCAGCTGGCGTTTGACCTGCTCAGCCGGGCATCGGTGACGCCAGATGACGAGGGCTGCCAGGACGTGATGATCGAGCGCCTCGAGGCGCTCGGCTTTCATATCGAGCCACTGCCGTTTGGTGATGTAAAGAATTTCTGGGCGGTGCGCGGCCATCATGGCCCGGTGCTGGCTTTTGCTGGCCACACCGATGTGGTACCCAGCGGGCCTCACACCAACTGGGAGTTCCCCCCCTTTACGCCCTGCATCAACGACGAAGGCATGCTGTGCGGGCGCGGCGCCTCCGACATGAAAGGCAGCCTCGCGGCAATGATCACGGCTGTGGAGCGATTCGTGGCCGCGCACCCCGATCACGATGGCCGTATTGCCTTTCTGATCACCTCCGATGAAGAGGGCCCCGCCGTCGACGGTACTCGCGCGGTGGTCGAGCATTTGCGCGAGCGCAATGAACGCCTCGACTACTGCATTGTCGGCGAGCCTTCCTCCACGGCACGCCTGGGAGATGCGATCAAAAACGGTCGGCGCGGCTCCCTGGGTGGCGTGCTGCATATCAAGGGGGTACAGGGCCACGTGGCCTACCCGCACCTGGCGTGCAACCCGATCCACCAGGCAATGCCCGCGCTGGATGCACTCGTCAACGAGCACTGGGACGCAGGCAACGATTTTTTCCCCGCCACCAGCTTCCAGGTTTCCAACTTTCGCGCGGGGACCGGCGCCACCAACGTGATTCCCGGTGAGGTCGAAGTCGTCTTCAACTTCCGCTACTCAACGGAAGTCACCCATGAAACCCTCAAGGCACGCAGCGAAGCGATCCTGGATCAACATGGTCTTGACTATCACATTGACTGGATGCTCAACGGCGAGCCGTTCTTGACTGCCGAAGGCGAGCTGGTCGATGCCACCATGCGCGGCGTTGAAGCCATCACTGGCGAGCGCCCTGCGTTATCCACCAGCGGAGGCACCTCGGATGGACGTTTTATCGCCACCCTGGGCGCCCAGGTGGTCGAGCTGGGGCCGCTCAACGACACGATCCACAAGGTGGATGAGCGTGTGCGGGCCAGCGACCTGGACGACTTAAGCCGGATCTACGAAGCCACCCTGCAGGCGTTGTTCATCTCCGATGAGGTACGCGCATGATGGAACCTTACCCGGATATCGAGATTTACCTTGCCGATGTCGTTCATCCAGCGCTAAACGAATGGCTCGCCAACACCCTGGATGCACCGCCGCTTGCATCGGCAGGTAAAGGCAAATGGCGTACCCAGGGCACCTGCCAGGGGCACACCGTTCCCGTATTGTTGGTGGAAAAAGCCGCCGACGGCTTTGCCAGCCTGTGGCTGGACAGCCGCCATAGCCCCTGGCAGACCGACCAGGAAGCCGCGCAATACGCGGCTGAAGCCTTGCAGACCGAAATTCGCTGCTCGCTGGGCGGCTGGCATCCCGGCGATGACCCCGACCGCTTTTGGCAGGTACTGCCCGACGGACGCGAAGGGCCCATTCAATGGCCCGACTCCGGCCGCTAGGCGTTATCGCTAGCCCTGAACGCATTTGACCCCGCCGAAGCGGGGCCAAATGTCGTGCGAGCCAGTCCAGGCGAGACGGATCGTTACTCGATAATACTCACATCGTCGGCCTGCAAACCGCGTTCGTTTTTAATCACGTGGTAGCGCACAATCTGGCCTTCGGCGAGCATGCGCGGGCCACGACCACGAATTGCCCGAAAATGGACAAACACATCGTCGCCGTTATCACGGGTAATAAAGCCGTAACCCTTATTGGTATTAAACCACTTCACCTCACCCTCTTCGCGGCCGTCGTTCGGGTCGATGAGATCTTCTTCATCGTCCGTCGCGGGGGCTTGAGATTGACGCGGTGCTGGCTTGGAACGAACGGTCGGCGACACCACGACAGGTGGCGCAAGCGCAGCGGTTGCCAGGGTAGCAATGCACAGCACGATGAAACTTCCGATGGCAACGGCAATGTAGATGCCACCAGCGCCTGTCACGGCCAGTTCGGCCAGCCACTGCTCAGCCAGGGGTGCGTCGGTTAAATGAACAATCCCCGCCAGCAACAATGGCGTGGGGGCGGCAAGTAAGACACTGATCAAGATACAGCGAAACACAACTTTTGGGTTCATGGATAAAAAAAGCTCTCTTGTTGTATGGGTAACAGAAGAAGGACAATACTCAATTCAACGGGTTTTGACGACCCGATGTACCGAGCTACTACATAAGGTTGCAATGTTACCATGACATCTACGTTATCGCCCGCCGAGCTCAATCAACAGCTTGAATCTTTAGAAAGCCGCCTGGCTTATCAAGAACACTGGCTCGATACCCTGGACCAAGCCGTCGCCCAGCAGGAGCGCCGACTAGCGACCCTGGAACAACTCAGCGCGCTGATGCGCGAACGGCTTCGCGAACAGCACCAGGCGCTCCAGGCGAATGACGCCCCCGATACCAGTCGGCCCGAGGACGACATACCGCCCCACTACTGATCAATCATGATGGACCAACAGCGGCCTATTGATTCACCGCGTCTGCAGGGTCAACACTTTCCAGGTCAAACGCCTCAGCCACCGCCGCGTAGGTCACCTGTCCATTGTGGACATTAAGCCCCGGCAGGAAGTGCGGGTTATCGCGCAGCGCCCGCTGCCAACCTTTATCCGCCAACGCAAGCACAAACGGCAGGGTGGCATTGGTCAGCCCCAGCGTGGAGGTCCGCGCCACCGCTCCCGGCATGTTGGCAACGCAGTAATGGACAATGCCATCGACGATATAGGTCGGCTCGGCATGGGTGGTGGGTCGGCTGGTTTCGAAACAACCGCCCTGGTCGATCGCCACATCCACCAGCACGCTACCGGGCTGCATATCCGCCAGCATGGCTCGGGTAATCAGCTTAGGTGCCGCCGCCCCCGGGATGAGTACCGCACCGATGATCATATCAGCCGTTTTGGCGGCTTCATCGAGCGCATCTGCCGTTGAGTAGACGGTTTTGATCCGGCCTTGATAGCGGTCATCCAGCACTTCCAAACGATCGATGGACTTGTCCAGAATGGTGACATCGGCACCTAACCCCAGGGCCATACGCGCGGCGTTTTCGCCCACCACACCGCCACCGATGACCGTTACTTTTCCTGGTGCCACCCCCGGCACGCCCGGCAATAGCACGCCCGCACCTCCCTGGGCTTTTTCCAGGCTGTGAGCGCCCGCCTGCACGGCCATGCGCCCTGCGACGGTGCTCATCGGCGCGAGCAACGGCAAGCCGCCCTTGGCGTCGGTAATCGTTTCGTACGCAATGCAGGTCGCACCGCTCTCCATCAACCCCTGGGTGAGCGTCTTCTCGGCGGCCAGATGCAGGTAGGTAAACAGGGTATGCTGTGGCGTCAGCCGCGCGACTTCCTCGGCCTGAGGCTCCTTCACTTTCAAAATCAGCTCGGCGTTCTGCCACAGCAAGGCGACATCCGCCTCGACGCTCGCCCCCGCCGCTTCGTAGTCGCGGTCATGAAACCCGGCACCTTCACCCGCGCCGGTTTGAACCGTCACCTGATGGCCACGCCCGGCTAATTCCCGCGCACCGGTGGGGGTCAAGGCCACCCGGTACTCGTGGTTTTTTATCTCTTTGGGGACAGCGATGCGCATAGTTGGCTCCTCGTTATTGAGCGAGAAATTCGTCAATCTTGGAGTCATTACAGCACAGCTTTTATGCGCTTCCATCCCTCGGCGTATAAAACAAAAAAAACGCCGGTCAAGGCGTTTATCAGGAGAAAAATCTAGCGGCTAGCGGCATTTGGCAAAAAAATCATCGTTATTCATCAACCACCGCATCACCGTAAATACGCCGATACTCGTCGGGCAGGCGCATGGGCCGCCCGCTGGATAGCGCCACGCAGGCAAAGCGGGTACGTGCCTTGAGCAAGGTTTTGGCGTCGTGTTTGCGCTTCAACTGGAAGCGCCGGGTCAAGCTAAAGCGGCCATCGCAGGCCACGATCCAGGTCGCCAACTGGAGCTGGTCCCCCTCATAGCCTGGCGCCAGGTAGTCCAACTCGTGGCGGTGCACGACCATGGCCCGGTCCAACTCGCGGTAGCGCTCGAGGGTAAGGCCCAGCGCTTCTGAATGCGCCCAGCTGATTTGTTCAACCCAGCGCAGGTATTCACTGTTATTGACGTGCCGGTAGGCGTCGATAGCCTCATCCGTCACGTCGATCTCCATCACAAAAGGCTCGGGTAGCGCCCATTCCATTGTCCTGGCCCCTCCACCGGTTGCTTTACGACCTAGTCACGGAAAACGCGCACGCCCAGCGCCTTCAGGTAGGACGTTTCCGGGATTGCCGGATGCACCGGATGGTCAGGCCCCTGATGGCCCTGAAAGATCACCTGACCATGACGATCCTGGTGACGCGCTGCGCTACGGACCACATCCACCAAGCGCTCGGGGGCCAGGTGCATGGAGCAAGACGCCGACAGCAGCAAACCATCACGCCCCAGCAGACGCATCGCTTCACGGTTCAGTCGGTTGTAGGCACGTTCGCCGTTGGGGATATCCTTGCGTTTCTTGATAAACGCAGGCGGATCCAGAATCACCACGTCGAACTGTTCGCCGTCGGCTTTAAGCGCCGCCAGCGCCTCGAACGCATCGCCTTCACCAATGGCCACCTGTTCTTGCAAGCCGTTCAGTTCGGCGTTGCGGGCCACCTGCTCAAGCGCAGGGCCGGATGAGTCGACACACAGCACCTCAGAGGCACCGCTGGCGGCGGCCTGCACGCCCCAACCGCCGACATAGCTGAAGACGTCCAGCACCCGCTTACCGGCAACCTGGCTATTGAGCCAGGCACGGTTGACCCGATGATCGAAAAACCAGCCGGTTTTCTGACCATCAAGTACCGGCACCACAAAGCGAACGCCATTCTCTTCCAGCAGTACTTCGTCGGGTAGCGTACCTTTGACCACTTCCACCTGGGCATCGAGACCTTCCTGACGACGCCCGCCGGTGTCATTGCGGAACACGATTGCGCTGGGCTTGAGGACTTTCTCCAGGGCGTCGACGATTTCTTCGGACAGCGTCTGCATACCCGCGGTGTTCAATTGCACCACCACCACATCGCCGAAGCGGTCGATCACAAGCCCCGGCAACAGGTCGCCTTCACCATGAACCAACCGGTAAAACGGCTGTTCAAACAGGCGCTGACGCAAGGCAAGCGCCTGGTTGAAGCGATGCACGAACAGCGAACGATCCAGACGCATCTCGGGATCACGTGACATCACCCGCGCCGCAATGAGGGAATGCGGGTTCACGTAAGCGACCCCGAGGGTTTTACCGTTCGACGCCTCGACCAGGGCAGCTTCACCCGCGGTAAAGTTCTTGAGCGGGGTCTCCTTGATATCAACTTCGTTGGAGTAGATCCACAGATGGCCCGCTTTGAGGCGGCGGTCAGCGTTTTTATTCAGGCGCAGGCGTTGGGTCACAACAATCTCCAGAACAACTTTGGCTTCAAAAGCTCGGCTTCAAACACTAGTACTCAATCATCAAGGCTTAAAACTTGGGCTCAAAAACCTGGGCTTAAAATTTAGCAAAACAAAAAGGCGCGGCGCCCCGGTTAGCGCTGGCAGCCGGGGCAAAAAACGCTGGCCCGCTGGCCGAGCGTAATACGGCGCAGCTCCATTCCACAGCGCATGCAGGGCTGGCCGTGTCGACCATAAACATTGAGCCGCTGGGCAAAGTAGCCAGGCTCGCCCTGGCCGCTGACAAAATCCCGCAGCGTCGTACCGCCTTGAATGATGGCAGCCGCCAGTACTTCTTTCACGGCGGCCGCCAGCTTCTCGTAACGGGCCAGGGAAACACGCCCTGCCGCCCGACGGGGGTCAATTCCCGCCATGAATAGCGCTTCAGCGGCGTAGATATTACCGGCACCGACGACCACACGGTTATCCATTAAAAAGGGCTTTACGGATACCCGCTTATTGCGTGAGATGCGATACAGCCAACGCCCGTTAAAGGCGTCATCCAACGGCTCGGGGCCCAGATGCACCAGGCGCTTGTCGGCACTGCCATCTCCCTGCTGCCAATCGACAAAGCCAAACCGCCGCGGATCATGGTAGCGCAGCACATGGCCGCTTTGGGTCACCACATCTACGTGATCATGCTTTTTAGGCAGATCCCCTACCCGCGCAATCCGCAAACTGCCCGACATACCCAAATGCCACAGCAAGGTGGCCTCCCCCTCGGCGGTGGCGAGCGGGACCTGAAGGTACTTGGCTCGGCGCGTCAACTCACCGACCCGCGCCCCGACGAGCCGTTCGGCGAGATCGTCAGGCACCGGCACACGCAGGCGGGATTGGCGCACCAATACCTCGGTGATCTCCTGACCTTCCAGATAAGGGGCAATACCCCGCCGAGTGGTTTCAACTTCGGGCAGCTCGGGCATGATGAGAGCCTTTGATGACAGAGTGGTGATGGTCGTTAACGTCTGCAGTGCTCACGCTTATCGGCGCAGAACACCCAGGCATGCAAAAACCCGGCTTGGGGCCGGGTTTTTAACAGGCGCTCGCCTGCGGTAAAAGCCAGTCATCGCAACCGTAGTTACTTGATTTTGGCTTCCTTGTACATGACGTGCTTACGGACCACCGGGTCGTATTTCTTGAATTCGAACTTGTCCGGGGTGTTCCGCTTGTTTTTATCAGTGGTGTAAAAGTGGCCTGTACCGGCACTGGACACCAGCTTGATCTTATCGCGCATGGTTTAACTCTCCCAATTTTTGGCCAAACTGTTAGCCAAACAAATAGCTTAGATGGCGTCGCCGCGCTTGCGGATGTCGGCCAGAACCGTTTCAATGCCTTTCTTGTCAATGATGCGCATACCCTTGGAGGAAACACGCAGCTTGACGAAGCGGCTTTCAGCTTCAACCCAAAAACGATGGGTGTGCAGGTTCGGCAAGAAACGACGACGTGTCTTGCGCTGGGAGTGTGAAACGTTGTTACCAGTTACCGGACGCTTACCGGTAACCTGACATACTTTGGACATGAGAGCCTCCAACTGCTTGGCCAGGATATAATAACCTGAGTGTTCAAAACTGTCGGGCAAACCGGAGCAGGGAAGGAGTCGACGCCGTTAACCGCCAAGCTTTATCCAAATCCGTTATTCAACCCAAGTTTAAAGGTGGCACTTTATACCAGAGCAGCTGGCAATCAGCAAGAAAAACCATCGCAACCGGTCGAAAATCGCCGTTTATGTCAGTTTACTTAGCTAATTCACTATGATTAACGGCACACTTATAGCCAGCCACGCTCGGCAAATGACACCACGTCTCCGTCCCCCACCACGAAATGATCGAGTACCCGCACATCAAACAGAGCGAGCGCTTCTTTCAGACGATCAGTGATTCGTCGATCAGCATCGCTTGGTTCGGCAACACCCGAAGGGTGATTGTGAGCCAGGATGACGGCACCAGCGTTGTGCGCTAAGGCACGCTTGGCAACTTCGCGGGGATAAACGGATGCGCTGTCTAGGGTACCGCGAAACAGGGATTCATAGCGAATAATTCGGTGCTGCGTATCCAAAAAAAGCACCGCGAATTCTTCATGCCCCAGATGACGCAACTGCGCACTCAGGTAGTGGCGCACAAGAGTGGGCGATGTCAGCGCTTCACCGCGGGCCAACTGGGCGGCCAGATGCCGCCTTGAAAGCTCTAGCGTCGCCTGCAGCTGGGCGAATTTGGCGCTCCCCAACCCGCGCGCGTCGCAAAAACGTTCCTGGTCGGCCTCCAGCAGCTGACGCAGCCCACCAAAACTGGCGAGCAGGTCCCGGGCCAGGTCGACCGCCGAGCGGCCCTGAACGCCGACGCGCAAAAAAATCGCCAGTAGCTCGGCATCGGATAGCGCCTGCGCGCCCAGATTCAATAGCTTTTCTCTTGGCCGCTCGCCTTCCGGCCAGTGGTTAATGCCCATCATCGCCTCCCTGCGCGGTGTTTCACCTGTCCCTATGCATGAATGCAGCATGCCAAATTGTGCAGACGAATGGTATGGTAAGCCTCCTAAAGAACGCACAATATGGATCCTATGCCATGACCTCCGTGACTTCGACCACAACGCCCACTGTTAACGGTAAACGCGTGCTGCTGGGCATCAGCGCCGGTATTGCCGCGTATAAAAGCGCGCTGATCGTGCGACTGCTGAAACAGGCGGGCTGCGAGGTTCGCGTCGTCATGACCGACGGTGCCCAGGCATTCATCACCCCGTTGACACTACAGGCGCTGTCGGGTGAACCGGTTCGTACCTCGTTGCTCGACCCGGAAGCCGAGGCGGGCATGGGCCACATTGAGCTTGCCCGTTGGGCCGATGTCCTGTTGATCGCGCCGGCGACCGCCGACCTCATTGCGCGCCTGGTCCACGGCATGGCCGACGACCTGCTGACCACGCTCTGCCTGGCCTCGGAGGCGCCCAGGTTGATCGCTCCGGCCATGAACCAGGCCATGTGGCGTCACCCCGCCACCCAGCGCAACGTGGAACGGCTCGCTTGCGATGGCTGGCAACTGATTGGCCCGGCGGCCGGCGACCAGGCCTGCGGCGACGTTGGCCCAGGGCGCATGAGCGAGCCCGAGGCCATTGTTGACGCGCTATTGCGTCAGCTTTCGCCATCCACCAGTGCGACCCCGAGTGCGTCATCACCGCATGTCGTGATTACCGCAGGCCCCACCCGTGAAGCCCTCGACCCGGTGCGCTATCTTTCCAATCACAGTTCGGGAAAAATGGGCTACGCCCTTGCCGCCGCGGCCGTCGGCCAGGGCGCCAGGGTCTCGCTGATCAGCGGCCCTGTGGCGCTGGCAACACCTGCAGGCGTCACGCGCATTGACGTCGAAACCGCCGAGCAGATGCACCAGGCATCGCTGCAGCTGGCCCCTCAGGCAGCGCTGTTTATCGGCTGTGCCGCCGTCGCTGATTACCGCGCGGCCAGTGCCGCCGAGCATAAGCTGAAAAAGACCGACGAAAGCGACACCCTGACGCTTACCCTGGTCAAGAATCCAGACATCATTGCGTCAGTAGCCGCACTGTCACCCGAGACTCGCCCTTTCGTGGTCGGCTTTGCTGCCGAAACCCAGGACGTTGAACGCTATGCAGCGGACAAACTGACCCGCAAGCGCCTCGACATGATCGTCGCCAACGATGTCAGCCAGCAAGGCATGGGCTTTGGCAGCGACGACAACGCCGCGCTTCTGCTCTGGCGCTCCCCCCAGGGTATCGAGCGTCGGATGGAAGCCCCGCAGCCCAAAACACAGTTAGCAGAGTGCGTGATCCAACAAGCCCTGACGCTACTCTCCTCGTCTACCGGAGCAACCTTATGAGCCCCCGCCCACGCCTGCAGTGCAAAGTGCTGGATGAACGACTGCGCGATTACTTACCCCATTATGCGACCGACGGCTCCGCAGGGATGGACCTGCGCGCACTGCTTGACGAGCCGCTTACTCTGAATCCGGGCGACACGCAGCTCGTACGAACGGGCCTGGCGATCTATATTGAAGACCCCGGCCTTGCCGGTATGATTTTGCCGCGCTCCGGTTTAGGGCATAAGCATGGCATCGTGCTAGGTAACCTGGTGGGGTTGATTGATGCCGACTACCAGGGCGAACTGATGATTTCCGTTTGGAATCGAGGGCACAGCGCTTTTACGCTTGCCCCCTTTGAGCGGTTGGCACAGTACGTGCTTGTCCCGGTGGTACAGGCTGAACTCGATCTGGTCGATCAGTTCAGCGACACCACCCGCGGCGACGGCGGCTTTGGCAGCACGGGCCGCCATTAATCGGTACTGGCCACTTTCGTAAGGATATCCCCATGACGACACCCACAATTCCCGCTTCGATCTTTCGCGCTTACGACATCCGCGGCATCGTCGATGACACCCTTACCGAGGACACGGTGGAATGGATTGGCCGTGCCATCGGCTCTGCCGCCGCCACGCGGGGCGAGTCAACCGTCGTGGTGGCTCGCGATGGCAGGCTTTCGGGCCCACGCCTCCAGGCAGCCCTTATGCGCGGTTTGAACGCCGCGGGACGTGACGTGATCGATATCGGCATGGTGCCCACCCCGGTTTTGTATTTCGCCACCCACATTCTCGACGGCACCCGCTCGGGCGTCATGGTCACCGGTAGCCATAACCCACCCGATTACAACGGCTTCAAGATCGTCCTCGATGGCGACACGCTGTCCGGCGATGCGATCACTGCCCTCTACGAACGTTTACAGTCAGGCGATCTAACCCAAGGAGAAGGCCGCATTCGCCAGGAAGACGTGCGCGACGCCTACTTAACGCGCATCCTGGGTGACGTAACGATTAACCGGCCTATCAAGGCAGTGGTCGACTGCGGCAACGGCGTGGCCGGCGAGCTTGGCCCGCAATTGATTGAGCGTCTTGGCGTTGACACCATACCGCTGTTTGACGAGATCGATGGCACCTTCCCCAACCACCATCCGGATCCCGGCAAGCCCGAGAACCTGCAGGACCTGATCCGCACGGTCCAGGAAACCGGCGCCGATATCGGCCTGGCCTTCGACGGCGACGGCGACCGGCTCGGCGTCATCACCCCTCGCGGGCGGCTGATCTACCCGGATCATCTGTTGATGGCGTTTGCCACCGATATGCTGAGCCGCAACCCAGGCGCCAAGGTCATCTTTGACGTCAAGTGCACCGGCAACCTGGTCAAGGTAATCAGCGACGCCGGAGGGGAGCCGGAAATGTGGCGCACCGGCCACTCGCTCATCAAGGCTCGCATGAAAGAAACCGGCGCCCAGCTGGCCGGTGAAATGAGCGGGCATATTTTCTTCAAGGAGCGCTGGTACGGCTTTGACGACGGCCTCTATGCCGCTGCACGGCTGGTGGAAATCCTGGCCAACTACGCAGGCGACGCCGATGCGTATTTTGACAGCTTTCCCCAGGACATCGGCACGCCGGAAATCAACATCACCGTCACCGACAGCAACAAGTTCAACTTGGTGGATAAACTTGCTCGGGAGGGCGACTTCGGCGATGGTATCAAGACCACGTTGGATGGCATTCGGGTCGACTACCCCGACGGCTGGGGGCTTTGCCGGGCATCCAACACCACGCCCGTGCTGGTACTGCGTTTTGAAGGGAAAAACGATGCCGCTTTGGCGCGTATTAAAGCGCAGTTTGCCAATGCACTGAAAGACGTCGACCCCGCTTTGACGCTACCCCAGGCTTGACCGGGGACGCCATCATGCTGCGGGACCGAGCCCAAAAGAAGGCGCGGCACGCATGGGCGCCACAGTGCGCTGAATACCGATAAATTAGCCACATCATTATCAAGGGACAATGTCATGAGTTCAGCCAGTCGCGACCCCCAGGTCGTTGTGGAGGTGCTTTCCGAAGCCCTCCCCTATATTCAGCAGTTTTCCGGCAAAACGGTTGTCGTCAAATATGGCGGCAATGCAATGACGGAAACGACCCTGATCGACTCCTTTGCCCGCAACATCGTGCTAATGAAGGAAGTGGGCATCAATCCGGTGGTCGTGCATGGCGGCGGCCCCCAGATTGGCGACTTGCTGGCCAAGCTCAATATCGAATCGCGTTTCGTCAACGGCATGCGCGTCACCGACTCGCAAACCATGGACGTGGTGGAAATGGTGCTGGGCGGACTGGTCAACAAGAGTATCGTCAACCTCATCAACCAGAGCGGCGGCAAAGCCATTGGCCTGACCGGTAAAGACGGTGCGCAAATCCGCGCGCGCCAGCTCAGAGTGGAACATCAAAGCCCTGAAATGACCGCTCCGGAAATCATCGATATTGGCCACGTCGGCGAGGTCGAGTCGATCTCCACCGACCTGATTGAAATGCTCGCGGCGCGCGATTTCATCCCCGTGATCGCGCCGATCGGCGTGGATGAGGCAGGACACAGTTACAACATCAACGCCGACCTGGTGGCCGGCAAGATTGCCGAAGCCCTCAACGCCGAAAAGCTCATGCTGCTGACCAACGTGGCAGGCCTGATGAATGCCAAGAGCGAGGTACTCACCGGCTTGACCACGGCTCAAGTTGACGCCCTGATTGCCGATGGGACTATTCATGGTGGCATGCTGCCTAAAATTCAGTGCGCGCTGGACGCCGTGAAAGGCGGCGTCAACAGTGCCCACATCATCGATGGCCGTGTACCGCATGCCGTGCTGTTGGAGATTTTCACCAACGCCGGGGTCGGCACGCTGATCTCCGACACTCACTAACCGCGACGGAGAGCAACGTCATGAGCGATGAACGCAAACCTCGCCGCCGCGAGCAGATCCTTCAGGCCCTTGCCCTGATGCTTGAAGAAGACAGTGGCAAGCGGATTACCACCGCGGCACTGGCTCGCCAGGTCGGCGTCTCGGAAGCCGCGCTGTATCGCCACTTCCCAAGCAAGGCGCGCATGTTCGAAGGGCTGATCGATTTTATCGAAGAAAGCATCTTTGCCCGCATCACCCGGATCCTGGAAGAGGTCCCCGACGCCACCAACCGCTGCGGCACTATCCTGTCGCTGGTGCTCGGTTTTGCCGAGAAGAACCCGGGCCTTGCACGGGTCATGGGGGGCGACGTATTGACCGGCGAGACCGCCCGGCTACGCCACCGGATCCACCAGCTGTTCGAACGGCTGGAAGCCCAGTTCAAGCAAATCCTTCGTGAAGCCGAACTGCGTGAAGGGCGTCGCCCGAGCATCCCCGCCTCGGCGGCGGCGAACCTGCTGATCGCCCACGCCGAAGGGCGGATTTCCCAGTATGTACGCAGCGATTTCAAACGCCTGCCCACGGACTACTGGGACGACCAGTGGACGCTGCTGTCGAGCCAGCTACTGCGCGAAGCGGTACAGCCCGCTTAGCGAAGAGCCTGAAATACAGCCCTGCATAACAAAAACGGCGCTCCCCTCGGGGAGCGCCGTTTCTTGCCGGATCAAACCTGCTTGTTCATGCCGCGATGGCATCGCCCATTTTCTGGCGCAGTTTCTTCATGGCATTTTTTTCAAGCTGGCGGATACGCTCGGCGCTGACGCCATAGACATCGGCCAGGTCGTGCAGCGTGGCCTTGTCCTCGGCCAGCCAGCGACGCTGGAGAATATCCCGAGAGCGTTCGTCCAGACCTTCAAGCGCCAGTTGCAGACGGCGCGTCGAGTCTTCCTCGAAGTCGCTGTCTTCAAGCTGCGTTGCCGGGTCGGCTGCCATGTCGTCCAGGAAGTTGACCGGTGCCTGGTAGGCGCTGTCTTCATCGTCGCTGGGCGACGCATCGAAGCCCGCATCGTAGGACGACAGCCGTCCTTCCATGTCCCGCACAACACCGGGTTTGACATTCAGATCCTTGGCGATGGCGTCAACTTCATCGTTATTGAGCCAGGCCAGGCGTTTCTTCGCGCTGCGCAGGTTGAAGAACAGCTTGCGTTGCGCCTTGGTGGTCGCAATCTTGACGATCCGCCAGTTGCGCAGCACAAACTCATGGATCTCAGCCTTGATCCAGTGCACCGCAAATGAAACCAGGCGAACGCCCTGATTCGGGTCGAAGCGCTTGACGGCTTTCATCAGGCCCACATTGCCTTCCTGAATCAGGTCGGCTTGTGGCAGCCCATACCCCGAATAACTCCGGGCGATGTGCACGACAAAGCGCAAATGCGATAGTACCAGACGTCGCGCCGCCTCCAGGTCGCCTTCATCGTGCAGGCGGAACGCAAGCTCACGCTCTTCTTCGGCACTCAGAACCGCAATGCCGTTGACCGCTTTGATATAGCCGCCCAGGTCATTGCCTGGAGAAAGCTGTCCCACCGGTAGAAGACTAGTGCTCATGTGCAGATGGTCTCCCTTGTAGCCCTTACGTGGTTTGTGTCTCTGTGACCTTGCCATCTGGGCAAGGTTCCCTCGCCGTCGCCTGATGAACAACGCGGGCCGTTCAGCGCGGACGGATACTGGCAAGATGCCGGGACACGGCAAGCCATGCGCCCAACCAGCCAAGTAGTGTACTGCAAGATAGCAAAATTGTGGAGCCTGTGAAGTCCAATCGGGGCAACGAAAAGCTGGCGCCGTAACTTTCCGCCAAGGCGGCCACCGGCAGCGACAACCAGTGGTTGCCCAATGACAACAGCCCCAGCGCCAGCACGCCGCCGCCGAAGCCGTACCAGGCGCCACTGTAAAGAAAGGGGCGCCTGACAAACGCATGGGTGGCGCCGATCAACATCACCACTTCAATTTCGCGCCGCCGACTCTCCACCGACAGCCGGATGGTATTACCCACCACCAGCAGCACCCCGAGGCCAAATAGCACCCCCAAAGCCAGCGCCACGCGTGTCCCCAGCGCCGCCAAGTGGCGCAGGCGCTCCACCCAGGCCAGATCGAGGCGCACTTCGTCGACACCCGCCATGTCGTCCAACCGCTCGGCCAGCGCCTGCATGAGCTCAGGATCGACGCTGCCCGGGCGGACCACGATACTGTGGGGCAGGGGATTATCGTCGAGCCCCGAGAGCGCATCCTCGACACCCAGTGATTGCTGAAAATCGGCCATGCCCTGCTCCGCGCTGACCAAGCGGGTACCTTGCACCGCTTCGTCGGCACTGACCGCCTGCTCGATGCGCTCGGCCTCAGGCAGCTCAACGCTGATGTCAAGGTAAGCGGTGAGAGTGGCGCTATCGTCCAGTTCTGCATCCAGCAGCCGAGCACTGTCCAGGGTCAACCACAGCGCGGCGGGGAGTACCAGTGCAATGGCAATCGCCAGCATGGTCAGCAAATTACCCAGCGGGTAGCGAATCAGTCGCTGCAGGCTGTCGAGCGCCATTGCCCGGTGGTGCCGCCCCCAGGCGCGCAAACGGCTGGACCGGCGCGGTTGCTGGGTACGTGCCCCGCGTTGCGCCGGGCGCTGAGCCTGCTGAGGAGCGGCGCGTGGACGCGTCGACCGGGGAGCGGCGCCTTTCGGTTTTTGGCCGGTCGGTCGTTTCATGCTGCCCCCTCGTCCGCTACCAGCCGACCATCGCGCAGGCGTATGATCCGGTGCCGCAATCCCGCGATCAACGCCAGGTCGTGACTGGCAATCATGACGGTCGTACCAATCCGGTTAAAGTCTTCAAACAGCCCCATGATGTCCGCGGACAGCTGAGGATCCAGGTTGCCCGTCGGCTCATCGGCGAGCAGCAGGGCAGGCTTGTTGACGACGGCACGGGCAATACCCACGCGCTGCTGCTCACCGCCGGAAAGCTCGATAGGCAATGCCTTTTCACGGTGCAACAACCCGACTTTGTCCAGAGCAGCACGCACACGGCGAGCCGACTCACGGGGCTCGATGCCCTGAATATCCAGGGGTAACGAGACGTTATGAAACACGCTGCGGTCAAACAGCAACTGGTGATCCTGGAAGACCACACCAATCTGGCGCCGGTAAAACGGCACCTGGCTGGCATGCAACTGGGCAATATCGTGCCCTGCCACCACCACCCGCCCGCGGCTCGGCTTTTCAAGGCGCATGATCAAACGCAATAGCGAGCTCTTGCCCGCGCCGGAATGGCCGGTAAGAAACACCATCTCGCCCCGCGCTACGCGAAAGTTCAGGTGTGACAGCGCTTCAAAGCGCCCTCCGTAGCGTTTACCCACATGCTCAAAGGCGATCATGGGTTGGCATCGTCTCCCTGGCGATCAAACAGCGCGTTGACAAAGTCCTGCGACGCGAAGGGACGCAGGTCATCCAGCCCTTCGCCGACACCGATAAAGCGGATCGGCGTGTTGAGCTGCTTCGCCAGGGCGAAAATGATCCCGCCCTTGGCGGTACCGTCCAGCTTGGTCAGCGTAATACCGCTGACCGGCACGGCCTCGTTGAAGGTACTGGCCTGGGAAATGGCGTTCTGACCGGTGCCCGCATCCAGCACCAGCATCACCTCATGCGGCGCTGTCTCGTCGATCTTTTTCATCACCCGATGGACTTTTTTCAGCTCTTCCATCAGGTGGCCCTTGTTGTGCAAACGACCGGCGGTATCCGCGATCAGCACATCGACGCCGCGCGATTTGGCCGCCGACACCGCGTCATAGATCACCGAGGCGCTATCGGCCCCCGTATGCTGGGCAATCACCGGCACGCTGTTGCGCTCCCCCCACACCTTGAGCTGCTCAACGGCGGCGGCACGGAAGGTGTCCCCCGCCGCCAGCATGACGCTTTTGCCTTCACGCTGGAAACGCTGGGTAAGCTTGCCGATGGTGGTGGTCTTGCCCACACCGTTGACCCCGACAACCAGGATCACGAAAGGGCCGTCGCTGGCTTTATCGAAGCTCAGCGGTATGGTGACGGGCTCAAGCATGGCCGCCAGTTCTTCCTGAAGCCCCCGGTAAAGGGCCTCGGGATCCTTCAGTTCCTTGCGCGAGACCCGGGCTTCCAGCCGCTCGATAATCTCGCTGGTCGCTTCAATGCCCACGTCGGCCATCAGCAACTGGGTTTCCAGATCCTCAAGCAGCTCATCGTCGATCTGCTTTTTGCCCAGAAACAGATCGGCAATGCCGTCGGTCAGGTTGGCGCGGGTTTTGCCCAGGCCCGACTTGATGCGCGACAGCCAGCCCTTTTTCTCGCCTTTGTCAGCGGACGGCTTCTCCTGCAGCGCCGGTTTTTCAACGGGCGTAGGTTCTGGTTCTGGTTCTGGTTCTGGTTCTGGTTCTGGTTCTGGTTCTGGCTCTGGTTCTGGCTCTGGCGCGGGCGTAGGCTCTGGCGTAGCGTCAGACGCAGACGAATGCTCGTCAACCTCGGCTTCCTCGCGGCGGGTATGTTCGGGTGCCTGCTGATCGTCGCTTAACTCATCAGTCGCCTGCTCCTGGGAGGGGTCGACCTGAGACTCGTCCTGCGCTTCCTGCTGGGAATCCTGCTTCTGTTTACGCTTAAAAAAACCAAACATGGATGTCATCCGACTGATAAAGGTAAAGAATGGGATTATCCTACCACCGCCAACCAAGACTTTGGATAACTAGCCCGCTACAATCCGCGTTATGACTCGAAACCGCTCCACTCGCTCATCCTCGTCGCGCCGCTCGGCTGCCAAGCCGCTTGGCAAACTGCGCATTATCGGCGGTGATTTTCGCCGCCGCCAGCTACCGGTGCTCGACAAGCCAGGATTACGGCCCACCCCTGACCGCGTGCGTGAAACGCTGTTCAACTGGCTTGGCCAGGCGCTTTATGGCAAAAAGGTGCTCGACCTTTTCGCCGGCACCGGCGCGCTGGGGATTGAAGCCATCTCCCGCGGAGCGGCCCAGGTCACCTTCGTCGAAAGTGACCGCCAGGTGGCCGCCCACATTACCCAAAACCTTGAAACACTCAAAGCGCAACAAGGGGATGTCGTCGTTCGGGAGGCGCAGGCCTTTCTCACGCAACCGGCCCAGTGCTTTGATATCGTCTTTCTGGATCCGCCGTTTCATCAGGGCTGGGCAGCCAGATGTTGCGCTACCCTTGAAGCCGACCACTGGCTCGCACCGGAGGCCATGATTTACCTGGAGACCGAACGCGACCTGACGCCTGATGTACCCACGCATTGGGTGCTGCACCGCGAGACCCAGGCAGGGGAAAGCACCGCCAGGCTCTATCAACGCCGCGCCCCGTAATCAGCGCTTGCGGCTTTGCATTTCGGGCGTTACGCTCGCTCCACTATTTTTAACCGTTTGTTTTACAGGCAAGCATGTCGCTTGTTTTGATCTGGAGGTGGGCATGAGCCTAGAGTTATTCAATCAGCTTGAGCAGCGCGTTACCGATACCGTCGAGGCGCTGGAAATGATGAAGCTGGAAAACGAGACGCTACGTAATGAAAACACCCAGCTCAAGCAGGAACATGAAGAGTGGGAGCGCCGCTTGAGCGCGCTGCTGACTAAATTTGATGAAGACCCCTCCTGAGGCAGGACCCGCCTTAAACAGAGCGTGACATCAACAGCGCACTCTCCCGCCCGGCAGCCCCGTGGACTGCCGGGTAATAGTCTCGCCGATAGCCGTCCTGCTGAAAGCCAGCGCCTTTATACAGCCGAATCGCCGCCGCGTTGCTTTCACGGACTTCCAGCAGCACCCGCTCACTTTGCCAGCGGGCCGCAACGGCCAACACGGCCTTGAGCACCCGATCGCCGACACCCTGCCCTCTGTGCTCCGGAAGTACGCCAATGGCCTGCAGCTCGGCGTCGAAGGGTAACCGTGCCAGCAGGGCGTAACCGGTCAACTGCTCATCGTGCCAATAGCCCACCACACAGGCGGCATCCCCCGTCAGCGCCTCGCCAAGCAATGCGGCACTGACGCCACTCAGGGCCCGCGCCTCGAGGGCTGCCAGCGCCTGGAAGTCACCTTGACTCAGCTCAGTGATCATCTTGACCCGATACCGGCCAATCCTGTGCCAGAACATGCAATGCTGGCCATAGGTTGCGCTTGGCATCGGCACTGTGCAGTAGCGTGTCCAGTGACGGCGCCTGCCATACCGGCAGCGCCAGCGTGCGGCTCTGCTCTTCGTGCACATCCAGTACCTTCGAGAGCGACTGGCTGTCCGGGTCAGTGGCGTCAGCCCCCCACCACAGTATCTTTTCCAACTGCCACTGCTGGCGACTGGCCGCCCCGCTTATAAACGCATTAACCCCCTCGCGTGCTTCTTCGAGGGGATCTTCTGGTTCAAAGGCATTGGCCATGGGCGGCCACTTGAAGAACATCACCTCCGGCAGCGACCCACCGGCGATCCCCGCCGCCTGGCATATATTGGCAAGCAGGCGTTGCTCAGAAGCATCCATCTCGCCCGCGTGAACGCTTAGCCAACGCCCCCCGATACACACGCACGACAGGCGAAACTGCAGCGGCTCCTTAGCCACCGGCGCTTCGCTGGGCGTTGGCACGGCGGCCGTTTCTGCTGGCTTGCTGGCGGCCTCGGAACGCTCACCCAACAAGGCGCGCACCGCTGACGGCGATGCCTCCGCCTCCCCCGAGGGGGGCGGTGTTTCCACAGGCGCCGAACGAGGCGCAGGCGCATCATCCAGCAGGGCCTGAAGCCGCTCACGCGGCGGCGTGGGCGTTGCAGGGGTGTCATCCCATTCGCAGGCTTCCGTGGGCCGCGCATTGGGCAACTGATAGCGCGATGCCCAGGCGGTAATCCCCATGGCCTCGAGGTAATGTCGGCGAACAACCTCTGGGGTCACTGCCCGCCCCCACGGCAGTTGGGTGAATCAGGACGCTGACCGCCGCGCATTTCCCATTCATGAGGGGTATACAGATGAAGGGCCAGCGCGTGCACCGGGCCGGATAGCTCGTCGGCCAGCAGCGCATAGATCTTCTGGTGGCGCTTGACGGGCATCAGGCCGTCAAAGGTATCGCTCACCAACGTCACCTTGAAATGCGTTTCAGAATTCGCGGGGACGTTGTGCATATGGCTTTCATTTTCTACCTGCAGCACGTCGGGCGCTAGCGCCGCTAACTTCTGCTCTATGTGTGCCTGCAGCGTCATGGAGGCTCTCCTTAGGTCGGAAACCCTTCCATTGTACGCGCTTACTGGCCGCCAGACGATGCCCGACGCGCAACCAGCGCACGTCGCGCCAGCGACACCCGCGAAAGGCTCGCCAGCAGCGCCAGCAAGGTAGTCGCCGCGCCTAGCCATAACGTGACCTGCACGGGGGCACCCAGCGCCAGCGTAGCGCCCACCAGCGCCACCCCCAGCGACTGCCCCACTGTTCTGGTGGTACTCATCACGCCAGACACATTGGCACTGCGCTCGGGCGGCAGACTGCCCATCATTTCGCGGTTGTTGGGCGGCTGGAAAAGACCGAACCCCACGCCGCATAGCGCGGTCCGCCAGAGACTCCCTGCGACACCGGTTGATTCATCCACCAGCGCCAGAGCCATCAAGCCGATAATCAGCAGCACCAGGCCGGTACTCGACAGCACGCTCGGGTTCACCCGGTCGGCCAACCGCCCGGCTAACGGCCCGACGACCATAATGGCCAGGGGCCAGGGGGTGAACAGCCAGGCGGTCTCGAGCGGTGAAAAGCCCATCTGCTCCTGATAGAAAAACGACAGTGCGACGAAGGCCAGCCCCTGACCGATAAACGCAAGCCCAGACGCCGATACGGCCAGGGTAAAGCGTTTTTCCGCGAACACGCTGAGCGGTAATAATGGGTAGGGAGCACGGCGCTGCCGGGCGATAAACAAGCCACCGGCGATCACAGCCAGTACTGCCCAGCCCGCACTCTGCCATACGGGGGCGGCATGCCCCACCGCGTCCATGGCCAGGAAAAAGCTCGCCAGCATCAACATCGAAAGCAGCGCACCCAGGCTATCGAAGCCTCCCCGACGCGGCGTTTCTCTGGGCAGCGCTCGGTTTGCCAGCCACAGTGAGCACACCCCCAGGGGCACATTCAACGCGAACAGCCACGGCCAGTCGGCAAAGGACAAGATCACACCACTTAACGTGGGCCCCGCGGCATAGCCACCGGCCACCACCAGGGCGCTCAATCCAAGCGCACTTCCCAGCAACCGCGACGGAAAAATCGCCCGATACAGTGACGGGCCAATGGACAGCGTCGCCGCCGCGCCCAGGCCCTGCAGCGCACGAAACACCAGCAGCGTTTCCAGGTTCCGGGACAGGGCGGCCCCCAGCGCGGCGATGACAAAAGTTGTCAAGCCAAACAGGTACAGCCGCCGGCGCGTCACCAGTTCGCTGATACCGGCAAACACCAGCAGGAAAGCCGCACAGACCACCTGGAACACATTGGTGATCCACACCGAACGGGAGGCTGACACATCCAGGTCTGCCGCAATGGTCGGCAGAGCCAGGTTGATCATGGTGGTATCGACAACCGCCATCAAGGTACCGGTCACCAATGCCAGGACAGCCAGGGCGCGCTCGCCCCCTGGCAGGCCATCGTCACCGGGCCGGGTTTCAAACAGTCGCATGGTGATTCATTCCTGAACAGCCCCATGGAAACAACAAAACCGGCCAAAAGCCGGTTTTACAGAAAACTTGCGTGACAATCACAGCGCACTAGTCGAGTTCGTTATCAAGCAGCAAGGCGTCATCAACATCGGATATTTCCAGGGCCGTATCGTCGTCAAGATCGATGGCGAGGTAGCTATGCTCGATGCGCAGAAAGGTTTGAAACAGCGACCAGTCAAGCGTCTCCGGCCATTGGCGTTCGTCCTCTTCCCAGGCACGCAGCTCGGTTTCCAGGATTTCGGCATAGCGCTCACGAACAAAGGCTTCGAGCGCCTCGGGCGTATCCATCTCCGGGATCAGATACACCGTGCTTTCACGTTCGACGTCGTCCAGGGTCAGGTCGTCGTCTCCCATGGTGGGTTCGAGCGCATTGATCCAGTCCACAAAGGGCTGGGTCGGCCTGACGCTCAGGGCAGAGCGATTTAGCAGTTTCATGGGATTCTCCTCGCCGTCGAAACGTGGTCATTATGGGCGCTAAATCGCGCCCTTACCAACTTTTCGTCCGTAACCGCACCGTTAGCTGGCGTTAATCCGCCTCTGGGCGCATCGCCGGGAATAGCAGAACGTCGCGAATCGAAGGGCTGTCGGTAAACAGCATCACCAGCCGGTCGATGCCGATGCCTTCGCCAGCCGTTGGCGGCAGGCCATATTCCAGTGCGCGCACGTAATCCGCATCGTAGTACATGGCCTCAAGGTCGCCGGCGTCTTTTTCCGCTGACTGCTCGCGGAAGCGCTCGGCCTGGTCTTCGGCGTCATTAAGCTCCGAGAAACCGTTGGCGATCTCACGGCCACCCACGAAGAACTCAAAGCGATCCGTCACAAACGGGTTGGCATCGTTGCGGCGCGCCAAGGGGCTGACCTCGGCCGGGTACTCGGTGATGAAGGTCGGCTGGTCGAGCTGGTGTTCGGCCACTTCTTCGAATATCTCTGTTTGTACCTTGCCCAGCCCCCAGCTCTCCTTGACCTTGATGCCCAGCTTTTCGGCTAACGCACGGGCGGCGTCCAGCGTATCCAGATCCGCATCGCTGATGCCATCGCCGTGATCAAGAATCGCCTGACGCAGGGTCAGGCGGTTGAACGGCTTGCCGAAGTCATAGCTGCCACCCTGGTAGTCAATGGTGGTGGTACCCAGTACTTCCTGAGCCGTTGTGCGCAGCATGGCTTCGGTCATATCCAGGAGGTCATTGTAATCCGCATAGGCCCAGTAGAACTCGACCATGGTGAACTCGGGATTATGCCGCGTCGACAGCCCTTCGTTGCGGAAATTACGGTTGATTTCGAAGACTTTTTCAAAGCCGCCCACCACCAGGCGCTTGAGGTACAGCTCCGGGGCGATACGCAGGTACATGTCGATATCCAGCGCATTATGGTGGGTGATAAACGGCCGTGCCGCCGCACCGCCAGGAATCTGCTGGAGCATCGGCGTTTCCACTTCCATAAAGCCGCGGGCTTCAAAGAAACGACGCATGGCGCTGATCACCGCCGCACGGGTCTCGAAGACCTTGCGCGACTGCGGGTTCATGATCAGGTCGACATAGCGCTGGCGGTAGCGGGCTTCCTGGTCGGTCAGGCCGTGAAACTTGTCGGGCAGCGGGCGCAGGCTCTTGGTCAGCAGCTGAGCCTCTTGCATCATCACGTACAGGTCGCCCTTGCCAGACTTGTGCACGGGGCCACGGGCAGCAACGATATCGCCGATATCCCAGCTTTTGATATCGTCCAGCACATCGGCGGGCAGGCCCTTTTTATCCATGTAGAGCTGGATCTGGCCCGCCACATCCTGGATCACAATAAAGGGGCCGCGCTTGCGCATGATACGGCCTGCCACCGAGGCGTGATGATCAAGCGTTTCAAGCTCGGCTTTGTCCTTTTCACCCAGCAGGTTCTGCAACTCGACCGTGAGGCTATCGCGGCGAAAATCGTTCGGGAAAGCGCTCTTGCCCTGCTCTGCCGCCTGTTCGCGACGGGCCGCGAGCTTGGCCCGGCGCTCCGCAATCAGGTGGTTTTCGTTATCGAGAGAAGACGCGTCTTGATTAGCCATCGGGCACCCTATTAATGATCAAACCCTGAAAAGATTACAAACCCTGCTTGAGGCTGGCGACGATAAACTGATCCAGATCGCCATCGAGCACTTTTTCGCAGTTGCTGGACTGGACGTTGGTCCGCAAATCCTTGATGCGCTGGTCGTCAAGCACATAGGAGCGAATCTGACTGCCCCAGCCAATGTCGGACTTGGCGTCTTCAGCCTGCTGCTTGGCCTCATTGCGCCGCTGCATCTCGTGCTCCCACAGCTTCGCCTTCAACTGCTTCATGGCAAAGTCGCGGTTGGCGTGCTGGCTACGCTGGCTCTGGCATGCCACCACAATGCCGCTGGGCTCGTGGGTGATGCGCACCGCTGAGTCGGTGGTGTTGACGTGCTGACCGCCCGCCCCGCTTGAGCGGTAGGTATCCACGCGAATATCAGAAGGATTGATGTCCACTTCGAAGCTGTCGTCAATTTCCGGTGACAGGAAGACCGACGCAAAGGAGGTATGGCGGCGACCACCCGAGTCAAACGGGCTTTTGCGCACCAGGCGATGAACGCCGGTTTCGGTACGCAGCCAGCCAAAGGCGTACTCCCCCTGAATATGCAAGGATGCCGATTTTATGCCGGCCACATCGCCCGCTGAAATCTCGATGATATCCGTCTTGAAACCGTGGCTTTCTGCCCAGCGCAGGTACATGCGCAGCAGGATATTCGCCCAATCCTGAGCTTCCGTGCCGCCCGACCCTGACTGGATATCCAGATAGGCGTTGTTCTGATCCATCTCGCCGGAGAACATGCGCCGAAACTCAAGCTTCTCGAGGTTGGCCTGCAGGTTATCCAGCTCCTTGCGGACTTCGTCGACAGTGCCTTCGTCGTCTTCCATTTCCGCCAGCTCGAGCAGATCCCGGCTGTCGCCCAGCCCCTGTTCAAGGTCGTCAATGGTGGCCACGATCGCCTCGAGGGAGGCGCGCTCTTTACCAAGCTTCTGCGCGTAGTCCGGATCGCTCCAGACATTGGGGTCTTCCAGTTCGCGGGTGACCTCTTCTAGCCGATCCTGCTTCTCGGCATAGTCAAAGATACCCCCTAAGAACCTCTGTCCGTTCAGACAGGTCCTTGATCTGGAGGTGAATCGGGTTAGTTTCCAACATGGAATACCTTGGTATTGGTCAGTAAAAAATTAGCTCAGTGAATACGGTTCAAAGGAAAGAAGCGCATTGTAACGAAATTGGCACCCAACAACCATCAACAGCGCCACTATCGAAAATCCGCATAGCTACATGTGTAATTTCTGATAGACACCTACTTTTCAGCGGTGCTAGTACTAAATTGTCAAACAACCGTATTAGGACAATTCTTGAGGGATCGACATGACAACAACACGCACTCTCCTGGGCACTGCCGCATTGGCGCTAAGCGTTGCCGCCCCTCTCCAGGCAGACACACTTCGCCTGGCCATCATGGGCGAGCCAGCGTCGCTTGATCCGCACAAAATCAGCGGCACCTGGGAAAACGATGTGGTGGGCGACCTGTTTGAAGGCCTGGTCACTGAAGCCGCCGATGGCTCGCGTATCCCAGGCGTTGCCGAATCCTGGGAAATCTCCGATGACGGCACGGTATACACCTTCACATTAAGGGACGATGCCAAGTGGTCGGACGGTGAACCCGTCACGGCGGATGACTTCGTGTACGCCTTTCAGCGCATTCTATCGCCTGCCACCGCCGCTGATTACGCTTATCTGCTGTACCCGATCAAAAACGCCGAAGCCGTCTATGCGGGCGACGCCGAGGCAAGCACCCTGGGCGTCGAGGCCCTGGACACCTCCACCCTGCAAATCACTCTTGAGCGCTCAACACCTTACTTTCTAGACCAGCTTTCCCACTACACCGCCTACCCGGTGCCCAGCCACACGGTAGATACTTACGGCGACGAGTGGTCACGCCCAGGCAACATGGTCTCAAACGGTGCTTTCCAGCTCGAAGAGTGGCAGTCGCAAACGCGCATCACCGCATCGCGCAACCCCCATTTTCATGACGTGGACAATGTAGCGCTTGAAGAAGTCGTCTACTTCCCTATCGAAGAGCGCAATACGGCGCTGAACCGTTTTCGGGCAGGCGAGATCGATATCGCTCGGGAGTTTCCCACCCAGCAGTACGACTGGCTGATGGAGAACCTGCCCGAAGCCGTTCAGGTAGCGCCTTACCTGGGCATCTATTACTACGCCTTTAATACCCGCGACGGCCATGCAACGGCGGATCCGCGAGTGCGTGAAGCGCTTAGTCTGGCCGTTCGTCGCGAAGTCATTACCGATCAAATACTGGGTACCGGCGAAGTGCCGGCTTACAGTTTCGTTCCGCCCAACGTCAGCCACTACGAAGCGCCCACCGCCAGCTTCGCCGAACTCTCCCAGGACGAGCGCCTGGCGCGCGCCCGTGAACTGCTGCAAGACGCAGGCTATGGCCCGGATAACCCGCTGGAACTCATGCTGCGCTATAACACCAGCGAGGACCATCGCAAGGTCGCCATCGCCATTGCCGCCATGTGGAAACCCCTGGGCGTTGAGGTCGAGCTGTATAATTCGGAGGTTGCCGTTCACTACGCAGATATTCGCCAGGGCGACTTCGACGTTGCCCGGGCTGGCTGGATCGGTGACTACAATGACGCCCAAAACTTTCTGAGCCTGTTGGAAAGCGGCGTCGCCAATAACTACGGTGCCTACAGCTCGCCGGAATTTGACGCCTTGATGAGCGAAGCCGCCAATACACAGGATCTGGATGAGCGCGCCGACATCATGGCCGAAGCAGAGACCATCGCTCTGGAGGACAGCGCTACGCTACCCATCTACTACTATGTCTCGCGCAACCTTGTCAGCCCCGATCTATCCGGCTGGGAAACCAATATTGAAGATATCCACCGTTCACGCTGGATTCACTTCGACGATTGATTTCCTTTCGTTCGTTTTTATAACGACTGATTGCCGCTACATCCTCAGGCCACCGGCCTGAGGAGCGAGGCCCAAAAATGCTCAGCTACACGCTAAAACGCTTGCTTCAGGCAATCCCGACGCTATGGATTGTCATTACCCTGTCGTTCTTTTTAATGCATCTGGCCCCGGGCGGGCCTTTCGACGGCGAGCGTCAACTGCCGCCGGAAATCGAGGCCAACTTAATGGCCTCTTACGGCCTGGACAAGCCCGTCTGGGAACAATATCTCACCTACATGGGGAACCTGCTCCAGGGCGACCTTGGCCCCTCGTTCAAATACAAGGATTTTTCGGTTACCGAGCTCGTTGCTCAAGGCTTTCCTGTCAGCCTGGAACTCGGCCTGTGGGCAATTGGCCTCGCCCTACTGGCGGGAATTCCCATGGGGGTGATTGCGGCGCTTAAACGCAACTCCACCATTGACTATATGGTCATGGGCACAGCGCTGGCCGGGGTGGCCATTCCCAACTTCGTGATAGCCCCGCTGTTGGCCCTGGTGTTCGGTGTCTTTCTCGCCTGGTTACCGGTCGGCGGCTGGAACGACGGTCATTGGAAAAACATGATCCTGCCCGTCGTGGCGCTTTCCATTCAGCAGATCGCCTATATCGCGCGGATGATGCGCGCCAGCATGATCGAAGTGCTGGGCAGTCACTTTGTCCGCACGGCTCGCGCCAAAGGCCTTAGCGAGCGCGAAGTGATCTTTCGTCACGCCCTCCGCCCGGCCATGCTCCCGGTTATTTCCTACCTGGGTCCTGCCATTGCCGGGATTATTACCGGTTCGGTGGTGATCGAACAGATTTTCGGGATCCCCGGGATTGGTCGTTATTTCGTCCAGGCAGCGCTCAATCGCGACTACACCCTGGTGATGGGCACGGTAGTTTTTTACGGCAGCCTGATCGTTATTCTCAACCTCATCGTCGATTTACTCTACTCGGCTCTGGACCCGCAAATTCGCTATGATAATGAATAATGCAACGTCAGCCCCGCCGGTCACAAGCAACAGCCTGGGGCGTGAAGCCTGGCGGCGGCTCCGCCAGAACAGGGCGGCCACCGCCAGCCTGGTACTCCTCATCGTCATTGCCCTGGCCTGTGTATTCGGCCCCTGGCTAACCCCCTGGGCGCTGGATGAAGTGGACTGGAACGCCTTTCTGGCCCCGCCAAGTCTAGAAAGCGGCCACTATGCGGGCACTGACGCCAACGGCCGCGACTTGCTCACGCGGGTATTGCATGGGGGGCAGATTTCGCTTTCCGTCGCCCTGGTGGCGACCCTCGTTTCGCTGGTGATCGGCGTTCTTTATGGCGCGATCGCTGGCTATGTTGGCGGCCGGGTCGACAACCTGATGATGCGCTTCGTCGACATCATGTACTCGCTGCCCTTCATGTTCATGGTCATCCTGCTGATGGTGGTGTTTGGGCGTAACATCCTGCTGATCTACGCCGCCATCGGCGCTGTTGAATGGCTCGACATGTCGCGCATTGTGCGCGGACAGGTGCTAGCTCTAAAACGCCGTGAGTTCGTTGAGGCCGCTCATGCATTAGGCGTCAGCAGCTTCAAGATCGTCACGCGCCACCTGATCCCCAATGCCATCGGCCCCGTGATCATCTATGTCACCCTCACTGTCCCCAAGGTTATTTTACTGGAGAGCTTTCTCTCCTTTCTGGGCCTCGGCGTTCAAGAGCCCCTGACCAGTTGGGGCGTCCTGATCAGCGAAGGCAAGGACATGATGGAAACGGCGCCCTGGATGCTGATTTTCCCGTCTGCGTTTCTCGCCACCACGCTGCTGTGCTTAAACTTCCTGGGCGACGGTCTGCGCGATGCCCTGGACCCCAAGACGCGCTGAGACAGGCCCCGTCAGCAAACGCAAGGAGGCTACATGCCACATCCATTACTGGAAGTTGATCGTCTGCGGGTCGACTTCGACCTTCCCGATGGCCCCGTCACGGCCGTCAAGGACGTTAGCTTCACCCTGCGCCAAGGCGAAACGCTTGCACTCGTTGGTGAGTCAGGCTCGGGCAAGTCGGTCACCTCGACTGCGGCGATGGGCTTACTCCCCGAGCTGGCTCGAGCCACCGGCACCATTCGCTGGCATGGTGGGCCGGGCAATGAAAACCTGATTACCGTCAACCGCAAGCGCATGCGGGCGATACGCGGCAACGAGATTTCAATGATCTTCCAGGAACCGATGACCTCGCTCAACCCCATGCATCGGGTAGGCAGACAGATTCGTGAAGTCCTGCATAAGCACACGCCACTGCGGGGCAACAATGCCTACCTGCGGGTCGTGGAGCTACTCGAACAGGTGGGTATCCCCGAGCCCAAGCGCCGCATCGACAGCTACCCCCACGAGCTTTCCGGCGGCCAGCGCCAGCGAGTGATGATTGCCATGGCGCTGGCCTGCGAGCCACAACTGCTGATTGCCGATGAGCCGACCACCGCCCTTGATGTCACCGTTCAGGCGCAGATTCTCGCGCTGCTGAAAGACCTCCAGGCCCGTTATGGCATGGCGATCCTGTTTATCACCCACGACCTGGGGGTTGTCCGGCACCTGGCTGACAGCGTGTGCGTAATGCAACACGGTGAAATCGTCGAAGCGGGTGCTACCAAAGCGCTGTTTCAATCCCCCCGGCACGCCTATACCCGGATGCTGATTGACGCCAACCCAAGTGGCCATAAGGAACCCGTTCCCGACTCAGCGCCCACCCTGCTCAGGGCGCAGGATATTGGCGTTCGCTTTCCGATCAGAAAGCGCCTGTTTGGCCCCAACCGCTATTTTGAAGCGGTGAAACACATCGACCTGACGCTGCGCAAAGGTCAAACCCTAGGTATCGTGGGCGAATCGGGCTCAGGCAAGACGACCCTGGGCCGGGCGCTTCTTCGGCTGGTAAAAAGCCATGGCAACATCCATTTCGATGACATCGATGTCGGTCAACTTGACCATGCGGGCATGCGCCCGTTGCGGTCACGCATGCAGGTTGTCTTTCAGGACCCCTTTGGCTCGCTTTCCCCGCGCATGACCGTAGGCGAGATTATCGGTGAAGGGTTACGCGTTCATCAGCCGCTACTCGGGCGTGCCGAACGCGATACCGAGGTTATCCAGGCCCTTGAAGAAGTCGCCCTGGACCCCGCCCACCGTCACCGCTACCCCCATGAATTTTCCGGTGGTCAACGGCAACGGATTGCCATCGCCCGAGCATTGGTCGTCAAACCCGAGTTCCTGTTGCTGGACGAGCCCACCTCTGCCCTTGACCGCTCGGTGCAAATGACCGTGATTAAGCTGTTACGCGATTTGCAACAACGCCACGGCCTGACCTACTTATTCATAAGCCATGATCTTGCCGTGGTGCGCGCACTGGCCGATGAGGTCATTGTGATGCGCCAAGGGGAAATCATCGAGCAAAACGACACCCAATCGCTGTTCAACGCCCCACGCGAGACCTATACCCGCGAACTGATGCGCGCCGCTTTCCTGGAAAGCCCCGCAGCTTAATCGGCAATCCTGACTATCAGCACGCTTACAACCACATCCATCCGCCCCTGCCTGTTAGTAAAAAACCCGGCCGAAGCCGGGTTTGGGTCGTTCTGGCAAACGCTGATTTCTTAGAAGCGATAGGTCAGTTGAGCACCGAAGCCGTGGGCTTCGTTTTTGTAGTCGGCTGAGTAGCTGGCATTAGCAACAGTGGCGCCACCACTTTGGTAGTCACGCGATTGGTCCACTTCTGTGCCACGCTCAGTGAGGTAGGAATAAGCAACGTCAATGGTCATATTTTCAACCGGCGTCCAGCCTGCACCCAGCGAGAAGATACGACGATCATCGGAGGGAATGCGCACGCTGCGGGTGTCATCATTTGTCGGCGTGTTGTCGATTGCCAGGCCAGCTCTTAACACCCACTCAGGGTTTAGCTGGTATTCCGCGCCCGTGGCAAACGCCCAGGCATTCGAATAGTTTTGCTGTTCATTGATGATTTCATCATCAACACTGCCCTCGACCAGGATCTGGTCAAAACGGCTCCATCGCGTCCAGGAGGCACCGAACATTAGCGTCAGCCTATCGGTCATCTCCTGTGTGATAGAGAAGTTGACCGTTTCAGGCGTTGTAATATCCAGTGAAGCATCTTGATTAGCCCTCACACTTTCATAGCCCTCACTGGTCCGCGAGGTCCCATTGAGCGTGTAATCCACCTTGGAACGATAGGTTAGACCCAGTGTTGTTTCGGGAGCCGGACGATAAATAACACCCAAGTTATAGCCCCATGCTTCGTCGTCGCCTTCAACTCTAACCTCACCGTCTGCTGCTGGGCCGGCAGTGGCAGGTTGACCTACTAAAATACCAGGCACTCGCGAAGCCAACTCGCCGTCAATCTGGTTATAGGTCAAGCCTGCGCCTACAGAAAGCTGCTCACTGAACTTATAGGATAACGTTGGCTGCGCGCTCACCACTTCCACGCGTGTGTGGTTGCCGTGATAGCGGCCTTCGAAGCTATCTTCGTACTCGGTTTCCGACCCAAAGGGTGCATAGACACCAAAGCCAAAGCTCCAGCGATCATTAATGGGCTGCGCATAGAAGCCATATGGAATAGTCGACCCCGGGACCATATCTCCGTCGTTGGTACCTGTCACTGAACCCAAAGGTACCGAAACCCCATTTGGAAGGCCCCCACCCGCCACGCCCTGGTCGATGGTTCTGCTTGATTGAGCATTACTAATATCAGTATCCACATTTAGATAAGTAGCACCGACACTAAGTTGCGCACGATCTAAAAACGACATCCCTGCCGGGTTACCGAAAACGATAGTGGCGTCGTTTACGTTAGAACTTCGGCCAGCGTGGCTATAACCCTGACCGCTTGTGCTTTGCTCATTCAGTTGAAAACCACCCGCCTGGGCTTGGCTGGCAAAGGCGGCAGTGGCGACGGCGACTGCCAGGGCGAGCTTATTGAATTTATTGTGCATAGTGGGCCTCTTTTCCCAATGATCCGACGGGATGGTGAACATCCATCATACTTTTTTTGTACATGTCAGTTTTGTCCCAAAAGCCCGCTTGGTTCAAGGGCAAACGAGCGTTTTATTTTATTTTTGCCTTATACATTAGTCGCACGTACGTTTTAAATCATTGTTTTAACCGTTTCGGCCTATTTTTTTGCTTAACCTTGACCTTTTTGTAACCCATAGGTTTTAGACTCATGGTCAGTCATCAACACTTTCCATTGGAGCGCACAATGAAAGTCAGCGAGCTGGCAAAACGTGGTGGCGTCACCGCCGAAACGGTACGCCATTACACCCGGGAGCAATTGCTTGCGCCCAAACGACATCCCGATAACGGCTACCAGCTTTACTCCGCGACGGACCTCGAACGGCTGCACTTCATTCAACGGGCGCGCAAGCTGGGGTTCAGCGTCGCCGAAATTCGCGACATCCTCGCTCACGCCGATCACGGGGACTCCCCCTGCCCATTGGTGCGCGACCTGCTGGCCAACCGGCTGCCGCAAATCCGCGCCCAGATCCGCGAACTCGAGGCGCTTGCCCAGCGGATGGAGCAGGCTCTGGAAAGCTGGCAGCACATGCCCGACGGTACGCCGGACGGCCACAGCCTTTGCCGCTTGATCGAAAGCTTCCCTGAGAAGCAGGAGGTAAAATGAGCCAGCACACCCTGACGCGCACGGTGCCCGGCATGAGCTGCCAGGGCTGTGTAACGCGCATGCGCGAGGCGATTCAGCAACAGGACAGCGACGCAGACGTGGTAGGCGAACCAGGTGAAAAGCGCCTCGAAGTCACCACCACGCTGGACGACGCTACCCTGGACCAAACGCTGCGCCAAGCAGGCTACCCGCCCGGCACGGCCGAGACGCCGGACGAGCAACAAGACCAGAAGACTGACGCCACGCCTGCCAAAAGCGCTCCCCAGGGACGCCACCAGAAAACCCGCCTGGCGATCAGCGGCATGACCTGTGCCAGCTGCGTAAAAAGCGTTCAGAAAGCGCTGGAGCGCACCGAAGGCGTGGACACTGCAAGCGTCAATTTTGGCACGCATACCGCGCAGATTTTTGGCGATGCCGACCAGCAGGCCCTGGTAGCGGCCGTGGAGTCGGTGGGTTACGGCGCCGAGCCCATTGTCGATATGCGCGAGGCGGAAAGAACGCGCTCAGAACAGGAAGCCCACGACTACAAGCGTCGCTTGAAAGGCAGCGCCTGGTCGCTGGCACTTGCCGTTCCGCTGATGCTCAGCATGTTCGTCTATCACCCACATCCAATGGGCGCCGGGCGGCTGTTCTGGCTAGTGATCGGGCTGCTGACACTGGCTATCCTGGCTTTTCCCGGGCGTCACTTTTTTGTCAACGCCTGGAAAAACCTCAAGCACCATCAGGCCAACATGGACACGCTGGTGGCCATGGGCACCGGTACCGCCTGGCTCTACTCGGTGGTGGTCGTGCTGTTTGCCCCCTGGCTACCCGAGGTCGCCCGCGGCATCTATTTTGAAGCCTCCGCCATGGTGATCGGCCTGATTCTGCTGGGCAACGCCATGGAGCTTAAAGCGCGCGGGCGCACCAGCGATGCGTTAAAACGGCTGCTCGACCTGCAAAGCCGCACCGCAAGGGTGATCCGGGACGGCGAAGAACGTGAGGTGGACATCGATGCCGTAGGCGAAGGCGACCAAATCCGCGTTCGCCCCGGCGAGCGGCTGCCGGTGGATGGCGAGGTCATCGAAGGCGCCAGCCACATCGACGAATCCATGCTCACCGGCGAACCCGAACCGGTGAAAAAGGGCCAGGGCGATGAAGTCAGCGCCGGGACGGTCAATGGCAAAGGAGGCCTGGTGTACCGGGCAACAAGGGTGGGCGCCGACACCCGTCTGGGACAGATCACCGAACAGGTCGCCAGTGCCCAGAACTCGCGCCCGCCGATTGGCGAGTTGGCCGATAAAGTGTCCAGCGTGTTCGTTCCTTCGGTGATGATCATCGCCGTGCTTACCGCACTGATATGGTTCAACATCGGCGCCGAGCCACGGGTCATTCACATGCTGGTAACGGCCACGACAGTGCTGATTATCGCCTGCCCCTGCGCATTGGGCCTGGCCACGCCGATTTCCACCATGATTGGCGTAGGCAAGGCCGCTGAACACGGCGTGCTGGTGAGAAACGGCGACGCCCTGCAAACCGCCAGCAAACTGACCACACTGGTCGTGGACAAGACCGGCACGCTCACTGAGGGCAAACCCCGTGTTACAGAGGCGGAACTGCTGGACGAGGATACGGCCCAGACGCTTGGCTATATCGCGGCCCTGGAACGCGGCTCCGAGCACCCGCTGGCAGCGGCATTGATGGCCTATGCCGACGCACATGACGCTGAACCTGCCGGGATTCAGGACTTCGACAGCGTCACCGGGGGCGGTGTCAAAGCCCAAACCACCGACGGAAAGTCACTGCTGCTCGGCAACGCACGCCTGATGGAGAATGCCGGCGTCGATCTTTCCGTGCGTCTGGAAAACGCCCGCGAATTGGAAGAGAAAGCCCGCACGCTGGTGTATTTTGCCCTGGATGGGCAATTGGCGGCGTTGTTCGGCATCAGCGACCCGCTGCGCGACGATGCCGTTGCCGCCGTCAAGCGGCTGCAGGAAGACGGCTTGAACGTCGTCATGCTGACCGGCGATAACCCCCACACGGCCGCAGCGATCGCGCGCCAGGTGGGTATTGACGATTACCGCGCCGGGCTGCTGCCCGAAGACAAGCACGCTGACATCGAGCGGCGGCAAAACGCTGGCGAAATCGTCGGCATGGTCGGCGATGGCATCAACGACGCCCCGGCGCTTGCGCGTGCCCATGTCGGCTTCGCGATTGGCCAGGGCACCGATGTCGCCATCGAAAGCGCCGGCATGACGCTGATGCGGGGCTCGCTGCACGGCGTCGCCGACGCCATCGAAATCAGCCGCGCCACCCTGCGCAACATCAAACAGAACCTGATCGGCGCCTTTGGCTACAACGTGCTGTGCATTCCCATCGCCGCCGGGGTGCTGTACCCGCTGACCGGTACGCTGCTTTCACCGATGATCGCGGGTGCAGCCATGTCGCTGTCGTCCATCACCGTGGTCAGTAACGCCAACCGCCTGCGGCTATGGAAAACCAGCGCCACTCAATCCAAAGGAGACACTGCATGAGCCTACTGATCAACCTTGCCGGGGTCGGCCTGATCGCGCTGATTGTTTGGTGGTTCTGGCTGAGCTAGACGTTTCTAGCTCACCCCAATATAGCGCCCTGGCTTGTGGTTCAGGGCGATGATCAAGTTGAGCGTCAGCGCCCCCAGTACCGAGTAGGCCACGCGGTCCAGCGGCAACTGGGTGAGCGCTACCAGCAGAATCACCCCGTCGATACCCAGTTGCACGAAGCCTGCGCGCAGGCCGTGTTTTTCCTGGAGGTAAAGCGCCAGGATATTGATACCGCCAAGGCTGGTGCGATGGCGAAACAGCATCAGCATGCCGATGCCCATCAGCGCGCCGCCCATGAGGGCGGCATACAGCGACGGCACGGCGGCAAACTGCACCCAGCCCTGGGTGAGCTCGGAAAACAGCGATACCAGGCCGATCGCCGCAAAGGTGCGAAGCGTAAAGCTCCAGCCCATGCGTTTGATGGCCAGGTAATAGAACGGCAGATTGATGGCAAAGAACCATCCCCCGAAGCCCCAGCCCGTCATATAGTTCAGCAGTAGCGCCAAGCCTGCTGTGCTACCGGTCAGCAGTACCGCATGAGTGTAAAACGTCACCCCAAGCGCCACAAAGAACGTGCCCAGCAACATCGCCATGACATCCTCATAGGGTTTATGAGGGTCTTTGGGAAGATCTTCCACGCGCATGAGAGCGTCCTTACTTAAATAATGACGGCTATAAAATAGTCGATTCAGACAGGATCAGCGTGTTCGACCATCAACTGCAGCGTCTCACGCCCCCGCCAGCGGTTGCGATTAAGCTTGTAGGCGCAGTGGAGCGTATCGCCGACGCTGAATGCGGGCAGCTCACCAGGGGTCAGCGCGCGAAACCAGATCGCCTTGCAGGTCACCGGGCCCATGGAAAGCTCCATCATCAGGTGCGCGCCTTCCGCGCCCACCGGTCGCAGTGCTTCGACGATAAAGCGCCCTTCAAACAGCGGCGGATCGAACTCGCGGCCATAGGGGCCCAGGGCCTCGATATCGCCAAGCGTTGCCAGTGCGAGCTGTGTCGTGGATAGCTCGCCGTCGGTCCACAGGCGCGGATAGAGTTCGCGGCCTGCCAGTTGCTCTTCCACCGCCTGAAGAAACGCGGCTTTAAAGGCCTCCAACTGCCCTCGAGGAACACCCACGCCTGCTGCTCCGCTATGGCCACCAAAGCGCGGCAGCGCCTCGGGGGCGAGTTCAAAGGTGCGTTGCAAAGCGTCGCGCAGGTGCAGACCGTCAATCGAGCGGCCGGAACCGGTGAGCATATCGGGGGCGGCCGCTCGGGTAAGTACCAGCGCCGGACGCCCATAGGCCTGCACCAGCCGCGAGGCGACAATGCCCTGCACGCCTGGGTGACCATCTTCCAGCAACACGACAACCGCCGGCTCGTTCGCCTCCAACGCGGACATGGCCAGGGCGCGGGCTTCTTCCGCCATATCAGCCTCGATGGCCTTGCGCGACTGATTATCCTGGTCGAGGACTTCCAACTGGCGATTGGCCACGCCCTCGGTTTCCGCGAGCATGAAGTGCAGCGCCGCGTAAGGATCGTCCAGCCGCGAGCGGGCATTGATGCGCGGCCCCATCTGGAAGGCCAGCGTTTCGGCATTGAACGGTACGCTGTCGGCGCCCAAGCGGGTGGCCATTGCCCGCCAGCAGGCGGCCTCCATGCGGTTGATCAAGGTCAGGCCGTGGCTGACCACTGCACGGTTGGCGGGGCTACCGCCCAGCGACACGCAATCCGCTACCGTGCCCAGCGCGACGTAAGAGAGCCAGGGCGACAGCTTAGGGGTGGAGGCTGACAGGGCGCCCCACTCGATCAGCACACCGCGCGCAAGCGACATCGTAAGCCACGCCACCATGCAACCGGCGATGGTTTTATCCGGGTAGTCGCAGTCATCACGGGTTGGATTGACGCAGGCATAGGCCGAAGGGGGCGGGCCTTCCAGCGGCAACGCATGGTGGTCGCTGACCACCACATCGATGCCCGCGGCTTTCAAGCGGGCAATGCGCGGCTCGTCGCTGCTGCCGCAGTCGGCAGTAATCACCAGCGACGGCAGCGGCTTCAGGTTCAGCGTGCGCTCGAC
This sequence comes from Halomonas sp. G11, assembly GCF_001663515.1. Taxonomy (NCBI): domain Bacteria; kingdom Pseudomonadati; phylum Pseudomonadota; class Gammaproteobacteria; order Oceanospirillales; family Halomonadaceae; genus Halomonas; species Halomonas sp. G11. Next base: position 42,784 of record NZ_LYXG01000018.1, on the reverse strand, counting down.
CAGCGGCAGACTGATTCCATAACCGTCGTGAATACGGTGGCCAATCAGGCTGTGCAGCTTATGCTCCGGGACGCCAAATAACTCGACCAGGGTACGACGGATCACCACATGGGAGGTGATGCCATCCACGTCATAGTCGGTGAGAATCCCGATCGGTTCGCCTTCGGCAACCGCCTGGGCGATGCGCTCGGCGGCTCGGCGGCCGTCAGCGAGTTTCTCAGGGTGCGCCAGGTAGCGCAGACTGGGCGATACCAGCGGGGCCAGCTCGCCTTGATAGCCCGGCAGCCGTGACGCTAGCAGGCGCGCCTGCAGCTCATTCAGGCCTTCCGCCTGGGCGCGGGCATACACCGCCTCGTCCAGTGGACGAGGCTCCAGCCGGGGACGGCTAGCGTGTTGCAGAGACGCCCCCGCCTGGCGGGCAGGTGGTCGGTCTGTCACGTCGGCCATCATACCTAGCGCCGGTTGTCAGCGACAAACTGCTGCACCGCGGCGAGCTCAGCGGGCAACACCGCGTAACGCTCTTCGCGTTCAAGCAGGTCATCCATATGTGTCGGCAACGGCACGCCCTGGAACCCGGCCTTAACCACCGCTTCGGCAAACTTGGCAGGATGCGCCGTGGCCAGCGTAATCACCGGTGTGGTCTGGTCGGCCCGAGCACGCTCGGCAGCGCGATAGCCGGTGGCCGTATGCGGGTCGAGTATTTCACCGGTACGGTGGTGGGCTTCACGAATCACTTCCAAGATCGTCGCGTCGTCAACGCTGTGGCTTGAGAACTTTTCGCGCAACTTGGCCAGCGGCGCATCGGCAAGCGCCGTGGGTTCCTGCTGAAAACGCTCCAGCAGCGCCGCCACCGCGGCACCGTCCTGGTCGTAGGCATCAAACAGCAGGCGTTCGAAGTTAGACGACACGACGATATCCATGGACGGCGCAAGGGTTGCCGCCAGCTCTTTCTTGGAGAAGTCATTGGCGGCAAGCGTGCGGTGCAGGATGTCGTTGGCGTTGGTGGCAATGATGAACTGCTTCACCGGCAGGCCCATCTTGTAGGCCATGTACCCGGCAAAGACATTACCGAAATTGGCCGACGGCACGCAGAAACTCACTTCGCGCTTGGGCGCACCCAGCGCCACGCCCGCGGCCACGTAATAGACGATCTGGGCCATGATGCGCGCCCAGTTGATGGAGTTCACCGCCACCAGGCGCGTGCCGTTCAGGAAGTCCTGATTGGCAAAGCTGGCCTTGACCATCGCCTGGGCGTCATCGAAATTGCCTTCGATGGCGATGTTGAACACGTTATTGGCCAGTACCGTGGTCATCTGACGACGCTGCACTTCCGAGACACGGTTGTGGGGGTGCAGGATAAAGATATCCAGGTTGTCGCAGTGACGGCAGCCTTCAATGGCCGCCGAGCCGGTGTCACCAGAGGTGGCGCCCATGATAACCGCACGCTCACCGCGCTTTTGCAGGAAGTGGTCGAGCAGACGGCCCAGCAGCTGCAGGGCGACGTCCTTGAACGCCAGAGTCGGGCCGTGGAACTGTTCGAGCAGAAAATGGCTGGCGTCCAGCTGCTTGAGTGGCAGCACCGCATCGTGATTGAAGGTCGCGTAGGCATCGGTGACGATCTGGCGGAAGGTATCGTCGTCGATCTCGCCATTCACAAACGGCTTCATGACGCGAAACGCGATCTCCGCGTAAGACAGGCCAGCCATCGCTTCCAGGTCTTCTTGCGAGAACGACGGCAGCGTTTCCGGCACATAAAGCCCACCGTCGCTGGCCATGCCGGTCAACACCACCTCTTCAAAGGAGAGCGCGGGCGCCTGCCCGCGCGTGCTGATATAACGCATGTGGTGGGTTACTCCCCTTCGTCCAGGCTTTCCACGCGGATACGCGTGACAGGGCCCGCAATATCCGCCATGGCTTCGATTTCACGGATCGCTTCGTTCATCTGCTTCTCCTTGGTGCGGTGGGTCAGCAGGATGATGGGCACCAGCTCGCCTTCGGTCGCCTCTTTCTGGATCAGCGCCTCGATGGACATGCCCTGCTCGGCAAGGATGGTCGCCACGCGGGCAAGTACGCCGGGGCGGTCGACGGCCAGCAGGCGCAGGTAATACGCCGTGGTAATGTCTTCCATGGGCATGATCGGCAGCTGGCTGACGTCTTCGTCAATACCGCTGAACGCCAGGTAAGGCACGCGATAGTGGTGGTCGGTGGCAATGTCACGCGCCACGTCGAGGATATCCGCCACCACGGCCGAAGCCGTCGGCTCCGCGCCTGCACCGGCACCGTAATAAAGCGTCGGCCCAACGGCGTCGCCCATTACCGCGATGGCATTCTTGACGCCGTGAACATTGGCGAGCAGGCGCTCTTTGGGGATCAGCGTGGGGTGTACCCGCAATTCAAGCCCATGGTCGGTGCGCTTGGAGATGCCCAGGTGCTTGATGACGTAGCCAAGGTTATCGGCCTGCTCCACGTCTTCGGCGGTAATCCGCGAGATGCCTTCGGTAAAGGCTTTCTCAAACTGCAGCGGCACGCCGTAGGCGATCGAGGCCAGAATGGTCAGCTTATGCGCCGCGTCGATGCCTTCGACATCGAAGGTCGGGTCGGATTCGGCATAGCCCAGCGCCTGGGCTTCGGCGAGCACGTCTTCGAAGGCACGGCCTTCGTCGCGCATGTGGGTCAGGATGTAGTTGCCGGTGCCGTTGATGATGCCCGCGACCCACTCGATGCGGTTGGCACCCAGGCCTTCGCGCAGCGATTTGATGACCGGGATCCCCCCCGCGACGGCGGCTTCAAATGCCACGATCACGCCCTTTTCGTGGGCCGCCTTGAAAATTTCGTTGCCGTGGACGGCGATCAGCGCCTTGTTGGCCGTGACCACGTGCTTGCCGTTTTCAATCGCGGTCAGTACCAGTTCGCGGGCAATGTCATAACCGCCAATCAGCTCAACCAGGACATCCACATTGGGGTTGGTGGCCACTTCAAAAACATCCGTGGTGGCATTGATACCGGTAATGTCGCAATCGGGGTGAATACTGCGGTGGCCCACCTGCTCAATCACGATCGGACGACCCGCACGACGTGCAATATCGTCCGCGTTGCGCGTCAGCACATTGAAGGTACCGCCACCGACGGTACCCAGCCCACAAATGCCTACTCTTACCGGTTTCAAAATACTTCCCCTTTCATATTGTGCACTCAGAGGTGCAGTGTCTCAGCGTGATAATGGTTGATCAATCGGCCCGTGGCTGTTGATGCTAGGCGTCGTCCAGTTCCAGCATTTCCACCATGCGGTCCGGCGGCACAAATCCTGGCACCATCTGCCCATCAGGCAGGATAATCGCCGGGGTGCCCTGGACGCCGAGCTGGCGGCCCAGTTCGTACTGCTCGGCGACCGGGTTGTCGCAGCTGGCCGAGCCGGAAAGCGTTTCGCCTTGCTTGGCACGCGACATGGCTTCGCTGGGGTTATCGGCACACCAGACCTGCTGCAGCGTTCTACCCGCGCTGGCATTAACGCCACTACGCGGAAAGGCCAGATAGTGTACCGCAATCCCCCGCTCGTTGAGCTCTGGCACGGTTTCGTGAAGCTTTACGCAATAAGGGCAGGTGGGGTCGGTGAACACCACCACCGTCGCTCTCGGCGTGTCTTCTCCACGAAATACCACCCGCTCGCTTTCCGGGATCGCGGCAATCGCCTCGGCGCGCTCCTGGTTGCGCGCCTGCTCGGTCAGGTTCACCAGCCCGCTGTCGGCATTCTCGTAGAGGTCGCCGACCAGAAAGTGACTGCCGTCGGCATTCGAATAAAAGGATTCGCCGTTTTCCAGTTGGACATGGTAAATCCCTTCCATCGGCGTTTCACGCACCTTGTCGACCGGCATTGCCTGGCCATTGACGCTTAGCGTGTCGCGCAGCGCATCGGTTGCGCTATTTGCCTGCGCTGCCATGGGTAACAACGCACCGACCATCAGCCAGCCTATCAGCTTACACGGCTTGCTCTGGGACGTCGTTTGTTCTGTGCCTCGGCGCATCATGCATTCAACCTCTTGGGTGATGTTCAGCATGCAGACTTTCCAGGCGGGCCTGGGCCACATGCGTGTAAATTTGCGTGGTGGATAGGTCGCTATGACCTAGCAACAGCTGTACGACCCGTAAATTCGCCCCATGATTCAATAAATGGGTCGCAAACGCATGTCGAAGCGTATGTGGCGACAGGGGACGTGTTATGCCTGCCGTGATGGCGTGCACCTTGATGCGATGCCAGAAGGTCTGTCGCGTCATCGCTTTATCACCACGGCCTGGAAACAGTGCCGGGCGCGTGGGATCCTGCATCAGCATGGGCCGCGTCGTTTGCATATACTGGGCCAGCCAGTCGGCGGCCTCCTCCCCCATCGGTATCAGGCGGTCCTTGTCGCCTTTGCCGCGCACCCGGACCACCCCCTGGCGCAAATTGACCGCGTCACTGGTTAACCCTACCAACTCCGAGACCCGCAGTCCGCAGGCGTAGAGCAACTCCAGCATCGTGCGGTCACGTACGCCCAGCGGCGTATCCAGTACCGGCGCCTGAAGCAGGCGCTCCACTTCGTCTTCTTCCAGCGTGTCGGGCAGGCCTGGCTGTACCCGCGGCAGGCGCACCTCCGCCAGCGGATCACTGGAAACGTGACCGTGGACGCGCGCCCAGCGGTAAAAACTGCGCAGACTCGACAACACACGAGCATTACTGCGTACCTGATAGCCCGCTTCACGGCGGCTGGTGAACCACGCATCCAGCCGGTCAGGCGTGGGCGACAATAATGACTCGCCGTGCGCCTCCAGGTGCTGCTGCCAGGCGTTCAGGTCGCGTCGATAAGCCGCTAGCGTATGCTCACTGGCCCCGCGCTCCAGCCACAGAGCATCCAAAAAAGCATCAATGACATGCATACGCAAGCCGCCCATTAGGTTGCTTCATCTGTTAGATAAACAAAACCCCGCCCCGCAGAGCGGTGACGGGGTTTTGATACCCAGGCGCAAGCGCCTGCGGAAACGACTCGCCTTAGGCCAGCTTTTCCTTGATACGGGCCGATTTACCGCTGCGCTCGCGCAGGTAGTAAAGCTTGGCCTGGCGCACGTCACCGCGGCGCTTGACTTCAATAGAGTCAACCAGCGGGCTGTAGGTCTGGAAGGTACGCTCAACGCCAACGCCGTGAGAAATCTTGCGCACGGTGAACGCGGAGTTCAGGCCACGGTTACGCTTACCGATGACCACACCTTCAAACGCCTGCAGACGCTCGCGGTTGCCTTCTTTGACTTTCACCTGAACGACGATGGTATCGCCCGGTGCAAAGTTCGGCACCTCTTTGGACATTTGCTCGTTTTCGAGCGCCTGGATCACCTTGTTTTTACTGCTCATCATCATGCTCCTAAATAACGTGGTGGCGAAACCGCTCAGCCATGGAAGGCGGTCGCCGTGATCCCGGCGCTCAATAACGAGCGACGCGGGAGTCGTTATGGGTGACACAGGTGCGCTGGCGCGTCGCCATTACCGCCCTGCACCGCCGCTCATGCCGGTTCAGTCTTGATTTCCTAGTCAGTCTTGGCTGACGAACCGGAAAGAGCGTATTCCTCGATAAACTCGTTCAACAGCTTGCGCTGTTCGGCATCCAACGGCCGCCCTTCCAGCAGGTCGGGTCGACGCTGCCAGGTGCGACCCAGGGATTGCTTCAACCGCCAGCGCTTGATGGCGGCGTGATTACCACTCAACAGCACATCCGGCACCTGTCGCCCGTCGATAACCTCGGGACGGGTGTAGTGCGGGCAGTCTAACAAACCGTCGTTAAACGAGTCTTCGATGGCGGAATCCTGATGCCCCAATACACCGGGAATCAGCCTTGCCGCCGCGTCAATCAACACCATGGCCGGCAGCTCGCCGCCGCTTAGCACATAGTCGCCAATTGACCATTCTTCATCGATGTCACTTTCCACCACCCGCTCGTCAATGCCCTCATAGCGCCCTGCGACAACAACCAATGGGCCTTTAGACGCCAGTGACGTCACACCCTGCTGGTCCAGCTTGCGCCCCTGGGGTGATAGATAAATCACCGTGGGCGTCTGGCCGGTTGCATCATGCGCCTGCTGTCGGGCGTCATGAATGGCAGCGCGTAAGGTGTCGACTTTCATCAACATCCCGGGGCCGCCGCCATAGGGGCGATCATCAACGCTACGATGGCGGTCAGTGGCGTAATCGCGCGGATTCCAGAACGCGAGCTCTATGTGCCGTTTTTCGATCGCTCTACCGACCACGCCCTGCTGGGTGAGCGCATCGAACATCTCGGGAAACAGCGATACCACACCTATCCACATCGCGGGGTGTGAAACGTCATCTCCACTGCCCGGCTGTTGTTCAATGCTCAAAACTCAGGATCCCAATCAACGACCATTCGGCCGTCTTCAAGACTGACTTCAACAATGACGTCGCCCGGCAAAAACGGCAGCAGGCGCTCACGCTTGTCGATCGCCTCGACATCGCCGCGAACGACCATGACATCGTTGGCACCGGTTTCGAACAGGTAACTGACCTGCCCTAACCGTTCGCCGGCTTGAGTGAAAACCGCAAGGCCTTCAAGCTCATGCCAATAATACTCATCATCGGAAAGCTCAGGGAGGGCCGCTTTGGGCATCAATATGTCCGCCTGGGCCAATGCGTCGGCCGCGTCACGGTCATCGATCCCTTTAAGCTGAACCACAAGGCCCTTACCTTGCCGACGGCCCTGAACAATGGTCATGCGCGTCAGACTGTCGCCTTGGCGCACCCACCATTCGGGGTAGTCCAAAATGCTGTCCATGGGGCTGGTATAGGAATATACCTTCAGCCAGCCTTTCACTCCGTGGGAGCTTGTCAGCTTGCCGAGCACCACATGCGTGTCGTCAGTATGGCTTGTTTCAAAACGCGTCATTGACGACCTCAACGTACAACAGCACTTGCCACATCGCGAACAGGTTTAGGCCTGTTTACGCGCTTCTTTTACCAACTCAGCAACACGACCTGACAGCTGGGCACCCTGGCTCTGCCAGTGTACGACACGGTCCAGGTCAACGCGCAGGCGTTCTTCCTGGCCACGTGCAACAGGGTTGAAGAAACCGATACGCTCAATGAAACGGCCATCACGGGCGTTACGTGAGTCAGTAACAGTCAGGTGGTAAAAGGGACGCTTCTTGGCGCCACCACGTGCCAAACGAATGGTAACCATACGATAACTATCCTTCGGTTGAGGTTACGAGAGTGCGCCTTAGCGACGTTCGCTTCCGGAAACACTCTTCATACTATAAAAGCCTTCAGCGTGGGGTATCGTCATTATATGACCAACACCCACACAAGAAGACGCCGCATTCTACGCAAATGCGCTCGGCTTGGAAAGCCTGATAGCCAGAAAACTATCAGCCCGTCAAGCATGCCACCCGACGGCAATGCCTAGCGGCGCGGGAATCCACCTGGCCCACCCATGCCGCCAGGGCCACCCATGCCACCGGGGCCGCCTGGGCCGCCACCGCCGCCCATCATGCCGGACATGCCACGCATCATTTTTTCCATGCCGCCTTTTTTGCCGGCTTTTTTCATCATCTTCTGCATCTGCTTGTGCTGCTTGAGCAGACGGTTCAAGTCCGGCACCTGAAGTCCCGCACCCGCCGCAATACGGCGCTTGCGTGAGCCGTTGATGATTTCAGGCTTGTGGCGCTCCTTGGGGGTCATGGAGTTGATCAACGCTTCAAGCTTGCCGAGCTCTTTTTCGGGACCAGGCCCCTGGGCCATATCCGCCATCTGCCCCATACCCGGCAGCTTGCCGAGCAAGCCCCCCATGCCACCCATTTTCTTGAGTTGCTGGAGCTGCTCGCGAAAATCTTCCAGATCGAAGCCGTCGCCTTTCTTGACCTTTTTGGCCAACTGGTCGGCTTTGGACTTATCGACCGTGCGCTCGGCTTCTTCAATCAGCGAGAGCATGTCGCCCATGCCCAGAATCCGCGAGGCGACCCGGTCAGGGTGGAAGGGTTCCAGGGCGTCGACCTTTTCACCGACCCCCATGAACTTGATCGGCTTGCCGGTGACATGACGCACCGAGAGCGCAGCACCGCCCCGCGCATCACCGTCGGCCTTGGTCAGGACCACCCCGGTAAGCGGCAGCGCATCGTGGAACGCTTTTGCGGTATTGACCGCATCCTGGCCGGTCATGGCATCGACAACGAACAGCGTCTCGTCAGGCGTGACGGCTTTATGCAACGCCTGAATTTCCGCCATCATGGCTTCGTCGATGGCCAGGCGGCCTGCGGTATCGATCAATACGACGTCGTGAAACTGGATTTTGGCGTGCTTGATGGCCGCTTCGGCAATCGCCACTGGCGCTTGATCCGAGCGGGAGGGGAAGAAGTCGACTTCCACCTCTTTGGCTAGCGTCTCCAACTGGTCAATCGCCGCGGGGCGGTAGACGTCGGCCGAGACCACCAGGACCTTTTTCTTTTCGCGTTCCCGCAGGTAGCGCGCCAGCTTGGCCACCGAGGTGGTTTTACCCGCGCCCTGCAAGCCTGCCATCAGTACCACGGCCGGAGAGCTTTTTAATGTAAGCCCTTCGTTCGCTTCGCCCATGGTGGCTTCCAGCTCTTGCTGGACAATCTTGACGAACTGCTGTCCGGGCGAAAGACTTTTGGATACCTCTTGCCCCACGGCCCGTTCGCGCACCCGCTCGACGAAGTCCTTGACCACGGGCAGCGCAACGTCTGCCTCAAGCAGCGCACGGCGAACTTCCCGCAGGGTATCTTTAATGTTGTCTTCGGTCAGACGCGCCTGACCTTTGATCGATTTTAACGTCTGGGAAAGACGCTCACTAAGAGTCGAAAACATGGGGCCTCTCTGCCTCCGTCGCTGTTGCCGGGCTTGACCGGCCCTAGGCTAATGAAAAAGATTATACGCGCTCGCAGCTTGAGTCTCCATGGGCGCAAGATATAGATGACTGTGCGTCACTGTAAGGATTCGTTATAGTAGTGGCTTATCAATTCGATTTGTTTCATTACGACGCGCTGCAAGGCGCACGGATAGCATCATGCAGGCGCTCCCTTTCGCCACCATCGCCTTTGTTCTCTACATAGCCGCTGCCATCTGGCAGGGGATGGCGCTGTTCCGGCGCGTGCCCCCGCGCCAGGTCATCGTGCGGCTTTTAGCCGCGTTAGGCCTGTTGCTGCATATCCCGGTGGTGGTTCAGCTCGTCGGGCAAACGCCCGGCTTGCTGCCCGGTTTTACCACCAGCGCTACACTGCTGATGGCGGTTGCCGTGAACGTGGTCCTGGTCGCAAGCCTGTTCAAGCCCGTGCTCAACGCCGGCATCGCGCTCTTCCCGCTCGCCGGCATCGCACTGATGGCCGCTACCTGGCTACCCAGTCAAAGCGGTCACAGCGGGCTTACGCCGGGTATTTTGATGCACGCCATCAGCTCCGCGCTGGCCTTTGCGGTGCTGGCGATTGCCGCCGCACAAGCGGTGCTGGTAGGCTTGCAGAATCAGGCATTGCGCCACCATCACATCCGCGGCATTGTCCAGTCACTTCCTCCGCTTACCACCATGGAGCGGGTGCTCTTCGAGCTGGTGTGGGTCGGCATTATATTGCTGACGCTATCCATTATCAGCGGCTTGCTGTTCCTGGATAACCTCTTTGCCCAGCACCTCGCCCACAAAACGGTACTGTCACTTCTGGCCTGGGTGATTTTCACCGGGCTCTTGATTGGCCGTTACCGGTTTGGCTGGCGCGGCATGCGCGCGGTGCGCTGGACGCTCGGCGGCTGCGCTATTCTGGTGTTAGCCTACTTTGGCAGCAAGTTCGTGCTGGAAGTGGTACTTAACCGCTAACCTTGCAGGCATCAGGCGTATTGACACCTCTGTTGCAACCTCTTACAAATCGAGCTGAACACGGCATAAAGGAAATTCTGACTTGAGTGATGACTTCCCGCTGGGATTACTCTTTGGCTTGCTGGCCCTTCTCATTGCCCTCTCCGCTTTTTTCTCAAGCTCTGAAACCGGCATGATGTCGATCAACCGCTATCGGCTCAGCCACAACGCCAATAGCGGCGACCGTCGCGCCAAGCGCGTCATGCGCCTGCTGGCGCGCCCCGACCGGCTGATTGGCGTTATCCTGATCGGCAATAACTTCGTCAATAACCTTGCCGCCTCCATTGCCACGATTATTGCCATCCACTTTTTCGGCGATGTGTCGGGCCCCGCCATTTCAACCGCCCTGCTGACCATCACCATTCTGATTTTTTCCGAGGTGACGCCCAAGACCTATGCGGCCATCAAGCCCGAGCGCATTGCCTACCCAAGCTCATACGCGCTTGAACCGCTGCTCAAGCTTCTCTACCCACTGGTATGGCTGGTCAACGCCGTTTCCAACGGGCTGCTACGCCTGATCGGCGTCAAGAGTGTCGAAAACGGCGGCGACAACCTCACGCGGGATGAATTGCGTACCGTGGTGCACGAAGCCGGCACGCTGATTCCCTATCGCCACCGCGCCATGCTGCTTTCGATTCTCGATCTGGAAAACGTCACCGTCAACGACATCATGGTGCCCCGCCATGAAGTGCTGGGCATTGATCTGGACGACTCACTGGAAGACATCCTGGCGCAAATCCGCACCAGCCAGCATACCCGCCTGCCGGTCTACAAAGGCGATATCAATAACATTATCGGCATGCTGCACTTACGCAATGCGGCACGTTTTTTATCGCGCAGCGAAGTCACCAAGGCAGCGATCGTGCAGGAAGCCCGCGAGCCCTACTTCATTCCGGAATCCACGCCGCTTCACACCCAGTTGCTCAATTTCCAGAAACAGAAGCGCCGTATCGGCATCGTGGTCGATGAATACGGTGATGTTGAAGGGCTTGTCACCCTGGAGGACATTCTTGAAGAGATTGTCGGTGAATTCACCACCGACGTATCGGAAGACGATGAGATACATCAACAGGATGACGGCAGTCATGTCATCGAAGGCACCGCGACCATAAGAGACATCAACAAGATGCTGGGCTGGCAGTTACCCACCGATGGTCCCAAAACCCTCAACGGGTTAATTCTCGAGCATTTGGAAGGCTTTCCCGAAGGACCTGCCTGCCTGCAGGTAGGGGCAACACGGATGGAGATTCTGGCGATTCGGGACAACCTGATCACCTCCGCCCGCTGCTGGAAGGCGACGCGAAGCGGGCTCGGTCAATAGACTGGCGCCCTGTCACTGGCGTGGCACGATATCCTGGTCCGCCTCGACTTTAAGCTGCCTCACCTGCTGCTCAAGGTAGCGGCGCAGCGCCAGTTCCCCCGTGTCACTCGGGTCAACGGGGTCGCCAAAGTGGAGGCTTACCGGCGCCCGGAAACGCCTGGGCCATTTCTTCAACGCCTTACCGTCGTAGTGAGATGTCCACGACCCCCAGAGCCCCGCAAGCGCGGCGGGCACCACCGGCACGCAGTCCCTCATGACAATCGCCTCGAGCCCGCGGCGGAAAGGGTGGATCTCACCGTCGGGCGTTAGTCGCCCTTCGGGAAACACCATCACCACTTCACCCTGGCGCAGTGCCTGGCTGACTTCTTCCAGGGCGCGACGCAATGCGCCCGGACTGCGACGCTCAGACTCGATGGGAATGGCGCCGACCAGTTGAAACCACCACCTAAGCCAGGGGGAGTCAAAGATCGGCTGATCCATGACAAAACGCAACGGGCGGGGGCTGCCGCCGCCCAGCACCAGCGCATCCATAAAGCTGACATGATTACACACCACCAGCGCTGGCCCTTGCTTGGGAATATGGCAACGCCCCCGAACATGCAGGCGATAACAAAGCCGCATGGCCAGAAAGATACCGCCGCGCAGCAGGTGGCGCACTGGCTTAACCAATCCCATTACTCGGGCTGCTCTCGGTTGCGCAGCCCGGCGAGAACGGTGCTCAACAGCTGGTCAAGCAGTTCATCCACCTTGAGCTGGTGCCCTTGCCAGTAACCGAGGCGTTCATTCAACCCCAACTGAACCAGCCCGTGCACACTGCCCCATAAGGTGCGCCCCAGGCGTCGCGCCTCGGCATCATCCAGCAGGGGCTGATACTGTTTGAGCGATGTTTCAACCTGGGTAAACAACGCTTCGATCAGCTGGCTCTGACGCTGGTCCAATTCGCCTTCCTGGGCCAACGGATGGTCAAACAACAGTTGCCATCGGTAGCAATCCTTTTCGGCAAATCGCCAATAGGCATTGGCCAGCGCCCGCAGCCAGGGTTCGGGTTCATCAGACGCAAGGTTGGTAATCGTGGACTGCAGGCGCGCCAGGGTTTCGACGTTGACGTGTTGCAACAAAACATTAAAGCTGCCATACAGCTTGAGCAATGTACTGGGGGCGCAGCCCACCTCTCTGGCCAGGGAACGCAGCGATAAGCCATGAATGGACTGTTGGGCCAACCATTCATCGCAAGCGTGCATAACCTGCGCGTGTAGTGCATCCGGCGCGTGCTGTCTGGGGCGAGCCATGGCGATCTCTTAAGGTGAACGGCAAACAGGAAGAATGCCTTATCGCGCTTTAGCGTGAACAAGGGATGCTATAGGATACCCCACATCGAACACTGTTTTCGACTCCAAACCTCGACATTTCATGCTTAATACCCTCTAAACGGGTACAGACAACGCGTTAGCGTAAAGGAGACCTGCATGGCCGGGCGCTTACACGTGCAGCAACTGCCTCTTGCCCGCCTACTCCCAAGCCTGAAGATGGCTGAACCCTTGATTGAATCACCCAATGTGGCACCGCGACAGCCGATATCGGCCATCCGCACGGTTGAGGGTCAACCCTGTTTAGAGTCGTTATTCTGGGGGCTGACACCGCCCTGGCTAAAAGTCCTGGATAATGCCCCACACTGCGCTCGAGCGGAAACCCTGAACCAACGGGGCATGTTTCAGGAAGCCTATCGCTCGCGTCGCTGCCTGGTGCCGGTGAGCGGCTTTTACATCTGGAAACGGCTACCCCGTGCCAAGCAACCCTACCTGGTCACGCAGGTCAACCGCGGACCGCTATTACTTGCGGGGCTGTGGTGCCGGTATCACACCACACTCACTGCCTACAACGACTCCACCGCTCTAGTAACCGTCCCTGCGAACGCCTGTTTGTCGCACCTGACGGACCGGCTGCCTGCGGTGATCGACCCGCGGGACGCAGACGAATGGTTAAATCCCGACACGGCTCACACTCGCCTTGATCGTTTATTGACGCCCGCACCACTGGAACTGTTGGGCGCTTTTCCGGTATCAAAGCAGATTAACTTTCCCACCTACCAGTCGCCGGCCTGCGCTCACCCCACCGGGCCGATGATACGCTGGACCACGTCATAGGAGCTTACATGCGTCAACTGATTGGTTTAAAACGCTTTGCACGGTGGAAAATGGCGTTGCCCGGAGGTGCCCTGCTGGGCATGGCCATGGGCAGCCTCTGGCTTGCGCCTGCGGCGCTGGCGGCCGATGAAGACGACATCAAGGAAGTCGTTACGCCCCACGTCAGCCCGTATGACGAGCGCGACTACCGCGTGCTCGAACTGGAAAACGGCTTGAATGTGCTGCTCGTCAGCGATGACGAGGCCGATAAAGCGGCGGCCTCGATGAACGTACGGGTCGGCAGCGCCCAGGACCCTGATGACCTGCAGGGGCTCGCCCACTTTCTCGAACACATGCTGTTTTTGGGCACCGAGGCCTACCCTGAGGTTGACGCCTATCAGCGCTATCTATCGCGCAATGCGGGGTCGCACAATGCCTTCACCGCCTCCCAGGATACCAATTACTTTTTCAGCATTGAGCCTTCCGCCTTTGAAGGCGCTCTGGACCGATTCAGTGCATTTTTTGTTTCGCCGCTGTTTAATGCCGACAAGCTTGAAAGCGAGCGCAATGTGGTGCACTCCGAGTACGTATCACGCCGTCGCGATGAAGGAAGGCGCGAAAACGCGGTACTCAACCAGTTGCTGAATCCGGATAATCCCACCACCCAATTTGCCGTGGGTAACCGCGAGACGCTGGCCAATCCCCCGGAAGGTGAAGCCACCCTTCGCGAACGGGTGATGGCGTTTTATCAGCGCCACTACGATGCCAATGTAATGAACCTGGCCGTGGTAGCGCCTCAGTCGCTGGATACCCTGGAAGACTGGGTGGTGGAGCGCTTTGCCGAGATTCCCGATAACGACCGGGAGGCTCCCGCCATCGAAGCCCCGCTGGTCGATCGCGACACGCTGCCCCGTTACGTAGAACGCCAGTCGATTGAAGATCGCCATCAACTACGTTTTTACTTTCCCATTCCCGACCCCACCGACGCTTATCGCCAGAAACCCACTCAACTGATTTCCCACCTGTTGGGCGATGAAAGCGATGGCAGCCTGTTCGCCGTTCTCAAGGACGCCGGGCTTGCCGACGCGTTGTCGACAGGGATCAGTCGCGCCGATGGCCAGCATGCGCTTTTCACGGTCTCCATAAGCCTTACCGAGGACGGCGCGCAGCGCCTGGACGACATTGAAGCCACGCTGTTTGCCGCCATCGAGCGTATCCGCCAGGGCGGGCTTGAAGAGTGGCGCTACACCGAGCAAGCCGACCTCAACGAACAGGCCTTCCGCTTTCAACAGCACGGCGAACCCCAGCAGGAAGCCATTCGACTGTCGATGAACCTGTCGCGCTACCCGGTGGAGGACGTCCAGTATGCCGCGTATCGGATGGATGAGTTCGATGCCGAGCAGCATCAACGCTACCTGGATGCGCTGACCCAGGACAATATGCTGCGGATTTACTCAGCGCCCGATATCGAGAGCGAAAAGGTAACGCCCTGGTTCGACACCGCCTGGCGCGAACAGACGCCTAGCGAAAGTGGCCAAGCCTTGAGCGGGCTGGCATTACCGGCACCCAACCCCTTTATCGCCAGCGACCTGACCCTGCTGGAAGGCCAGGACGAACGCCCCAGTACGCTGATCGACACGCCTTCGTTTACCGCCTGGCACATGCAGGTCGCCCAGTTCAACACGCCCAAGGTGGAGTGGCGGCTAAGCTTGCAGCACCCCAGTGCCAGCTATTCCGCCGAAGAAGCGGTGCTCACCCGGCTGTTGGCCAACTGGCTGAACGACAGTCTTAACGAAGCGCTTTACCCAGCCTGGCTGGCAGGCCAGTCGTTCAGTGCCTATGCCCATTCACGGGGGATCACGCTGTCGTTTTCCGGCTGGCGGGACGGTCAGACCCCGCTCATCGAGCAGGCACTCGACCAGCTCAGCGGCGCCGACATCCGTCAGCGTGACTTTGAGCGGGTGCTCAACCGTTTACAGCGTGAATGGCGCAACGCCCCTCAAGCTTCTTTGTACGCCCAAGCCAGCGGCACCCTGGGCGAAGCCCTGCTAACCCCGCAATGGTCGACCCAAGCCCTGCTTGAGGCCAGCCAGCGACTGGCGCGTGGTCACCTGATCGACTTCCGCCAGCGCTTCCTTGACGACCTCTACGTGGATGCCATGGCGGTCGGCAACCTGGGGCCTGAACTTGCCAGAGAGCAGGCAAACCTGATGCGCGGCAAGCTAACTCCCCGGCTGACGCGCGACGATATACGCAATCTCACGCCGCTCGCCGTCAACGGCGACGATACGGTCCTGCACCCCAATAGCCAGCGTGAAGAATCCATCGTACTGCGCTACCTGCAAGGCCGTGACCAAACATTGCGCGAGCAAGCCGCAACGCAGGTGCTCGCCCAGTGGCTGGAAACGCCTTTCTACCAGCAACTACGCACCGAGGAGCAGCTTGGTTACATCGTCAACGCGGGTTACTCACCGGTGCTGGACGCCCCTGGCATCGCCATGGTCGTACAGTCACCGGACGCCGATAGCGACACCATTGCCGAGCGCATGGACGCGTTTCTGGAAGATGCCGACGAGCGGCTTGAACAGTTGGACGACGGTGAGCTGGACGCCTACCGCCAAGCAGTGAACACCCGCTTGAGCCAGCGCGATACGGGGTTGGCGCAGATGACCAATCGCTACTGGCAGGCAACCGCGCGGGATGAAGTGCACTTTGACCATCGTGAGCAGCTCGCCGAGCTGGCCCTTGAGGTGACGCTAGACGAACTGCAGACACTCTGGCCTGCGCTGCGTGAACATCAACTGGACGTGCGCTTCAACCCCGGCGACGAACCCAGCGATGTGGCGGCGATCCGCCAGCAGTTTACGCCTTTACCCGAAAAAGCCGACCACTAACCGTTGGGCCCTAAGCCTACCTGCTCAGGCGTCAAATGCCTGGGCAGGCAACATGGCTTCAACATAGAGCACGAGTTCCTCGAGAATCTGGCGCTGTTGATCGGTGAGCGTCTGCTGGTTGTAGTTTTCGATCTCCCGGGCAAAGGCTTTCAAGGTAAAACCTGACAGCGTGGCATCGTTCAGGCGCATCCAGCGAAACGCCTCCCACTGCTCCAGCTCGTCGCCCTCGAGGGTTTCCGGGTAGCTTCGCGCACGGAAGCGGAACAGCATTTCTTCAAGTCGCGGGTCCTGAAAGGCAAACCGCTCGCCCACCAAATCCCAAGGGTCCATGGCCCTGACCCGCTCCATCTGCTTGCGGTCGGCCGCCGAGAAAAAGGCACCAGCATAGAGCATCAGGTCGGGATCCTGGGGCGCATCGTCGTAGCCTGCGCTGAAGACCTCGGCCACTTTCTGGGATACCGAAGGTGCCTCGCGGAGCATTTTCCAATGACGACGACAGGCGTTCATATCCAGCCCCAACCGGGCCACGATGTCGCCATACTCCCCTTTCTGCGGCCCCTCCACGTCTTTCAGCGCAGTGGTGGGAAAGACTACCGGGCAGCGATTGATGTGAATGACCTTGAGCGGAATGCGGGTTTCGCCCTCCGCCAGGTCCTGCTGACTGACGAAGACGCGCTCACGAATTTGCGCCGCCGACATGGTCAGTAACTCGCTGGGATCAACGCTCAGGTCATAGACGATCACCCCGTTGGGGTTGCTCGGATGCTCGGCCAACGGCATCACCAGCGCACTGCACGCCCGGCTTGCCGGGTAGCGACGCGAAATATGCAAGATCGGTTTGGCACTGGGCAAGTCGAGCTGCTTGGCCACTGCCCGCTTGCCGCGCAGGCCGAGCAAATAATCAAACAGCTTGGCATTGCGCGACTTCAGCAGGCGCGCCAGCGCAATCGTCGCACGCACATCGGCCACCGCATCGTGGGCGCCTTCGTGGGCGATGCCATTGGCCGCCGTCAGGTCTTCCAGCTTGAAACTCGGCGCGCCATCGTCGCGCAACGGCCATTCGATCCCCTCGGGCCTCAAGGCGTAAAAGGCTCTGACCACATCGATAAGATCCCAGCGCGAGTTGCCGTTTTGCCACTCACGGGCGTAAGGGTCGAGCAGATTACGGTAGAACAGGTGGCGCGACACTTCGTCATCGAAACGCAGGCTGTTATAGCCCACCACGCAGGTGCCCGGCTCGCTCATATGACGCTGCACCTCAGCAGCGAACTCGGCTTCCGGGAGACCGTGACGCTGTGCCTTTTGGGGAGTAATACCGGTAATCAAGCAGGCGGCGGGATGGGGAAGATAATCGTCAGCGGGGCGGCAGAACAGCTCAATCGGTTCGCCGATTTCATTCAACTCAGCGTCGGTGCGCAGAGCAGCGAACTGAGCGGGCCGATCACGACGCGGATCAGCCCCAAAGGTTTCATAGTCATGCCATAAAAAGCTGGCGGGGGCAGCATTGGGTGACGCCATGGACAAGCACTCCGCTGGGCATTGAAAAGCCCAAGCCTAGCATATCCACGCTGGGTTTCGCCGCGTATTCAGGAAACCTCTGATGTCAGCAATCCCGGTTGCAGCAACCCTGGCTTCCAGAAAGCGCGGGTCAGCTTTTGGGCAACGTCACGTTCAACTCCAACACCGAGCAGTTGTCTTCACTATCCAGTGAGATCTGAATCGCATCGTCATCGACATGAACATAGCGGCGAATGACCTCCAGCAACTCACGTTCCAGCATCGGCATGTAATCGGGTTGCCCTCGTTGGCTTCGTTGATGCGCCACGATAATTTGCAGGCGTTCTTTGGCCACCGAGGCAGACTTCTTGCGCTCACGCTTCAAGAACTCCAGCAGTTTCATCGCCGACCTCCACCAAACATGCGGCTGAGCAGGCCTTTACGCTGCATTTCGTGAAAGCGCAGCGGCATGTCTTCACCGAGCAGACGCGAGACGGTGTCGCTATAGGCCTGGCCCGCGTCGCTTGAAATATCGTGGGTCACCGGCACGCCCTGGTTCGACGCCCGCAGCACAGCTTCGGACTCGGGAATCAAGCCGAGCAGGTTAATCGCCAATATTTCACGAATATCGTCCAGCGTCAGCATGTCGCCCGAGGTGACACGCTCAGGGTTGTAGCGCGTGACCAGCAGGTGTTCCTTGATCGGGTCGCTGCTTTCCTCAGCGCGACGTGTCTTGGATGCCAGCAGGCCCAGAATCCGGTCGGAATCGCGCACCGAGGATACTTCCGGGTTCGTCACCACGATGGCTTCATCGGCAAAGTACATGGCCAACTGGGCGCCACGTTCGATACCGGCAGGCGAATCACACATGATGAAGTCGAAGTCCTCTTTCAGCTTGTCGAGCACTTCGGCAACGCCTTCCTGGGTCAAGGCATCCTTGTCGCGGGTTTGTGAAGCCGGCAGAATAAACAAATTCTCAACCCGCTTGTCGCGGATCAATGCTTGATTGAGCCCCGCCTCACCTTGAATCACGTTTACCAGATCGTACACCACGCGACGCTCGCAACCCATGATGAGATCAAGGTTGCGCAAGCCCACATCGAAATCAATCACCACCGTTTTCTTTCCGCGCAGGGCTAAGCCTGTCGAAATAGCGGCGGCACTAGTGGTTTTGCCGACCCCCCCTTTACCTGAGGTCACTACAATAATTTTGGCCAAGAGTTACTTCCTTCTTGAAGTCGTTCATCGTAATCACACCGTTGGCGCACTACGTACAACGGGAACGTCTATGTCATCTGTAAACCACGCGGTGACGCCGCGTGGCTGGCATTCTCAACGATTTACGCGTTAGGCGCTAATTAAGCGGCTTAATTTCCAATTGTTGTTGCGTAAAGTGCACCTCAGCGGGGGCACCCAGCAGCTGAGAATCAATATCTTCCAGACGCTTGTAATTACCCGCCACCGACAGTAATTCAGCGGCCAGCTCGCGGCAATAGATACCCGCCTGGGTATTGCCATGAATACCCGCTAATGCCCGACCGCGCAATGCGCCGTAAACATGAATACTGCCGGCGGCCAGCACTTCCGCTCCCGCATTGACCGCACCGATGACCACCAAATCACCTCCCGAAGCGCTCACCTGCTGCCCCGAGCGCACCGTACCACGGTAGAGGCGCGTGGTTTCTGCACCGTTGCTTTCCTGCGCCTGGGCTGGCTCTTCAGCGGTGTTTGCGTCTGCCAAGGCGACGGGCGCGGCACTTTCGCTATCGCTGCCAACACTCTTGAGCATTTGCGCACGGCTTTCATCGACCGGCGCGAACCAGCCAAGGCCGAGCGCCCACGCCGATTGACGGACAGGCTCAGTGCCCCCCCTCACTGCCACGGGGAGCAGCTTGTGGTCACGGCAGACGGCGCAGATACGCTCCAGCGAAAGATGGGGCTCATCGAGCTTTTCCACGTTAAGCACAACCGGTGTATGCTGAAAGAACGCGGGCGACTGAGACAGTTTGCTCGCCAGCTGACGTCGGATATGCTCAGGGTCAGCACTGTTTAGCTCCATGACGGTCATCGGCAGCATGCCGCCTTTAAAGGTAAAGGCCACGTCGGCACTATCCACATTGAGGCTCATGGCCGAACTCCATGTCATGTTCAGGTAAGATATTAAGGTAGCGCATTTGAGCGCTTTTGGGCGGTGAGAATTAACCCTCATCGAACCCACATTATAAGTCAACGCTAAGCGACAGCGCCGACAACTGCAACCTTCTAAGTGTCGACGTCTGATTTTTTTCACGCAAAGCGCCTCACAGCAGGATGATCCATGCACGGACTGTTAAGACGCCTGTTCGCACCTCGCTGGCAACACCCCAATGCCGAGGTACGTCGCCAGGCTCTCCACCGCCTTGATCCTGACCATCGCGAACAGCGCCAGGCGCTCGCTTCGCTTGCGCAGGATCCGGATAGCGACATACAGCTTGCCGCCTTACTTGCCCTTGACGACCTTGAAGGACTGATGGCGGCTTACCCGGCCCACCAGGACGATACGGCTTGGCAAGAGGCGCTATGTCAGCGACTCAGCGGCCAACAAGGGCAAACGGCGCTTGGACAGCGTGAGGCCCTTGCCGAGCGTATCGATGATACCAAGATCCTCAACGCGCTTGTGCATAAGGGCGACAACCTCAACTTACGGTTGACCGCACTCGCCCGGTTAACCGATGAACGCGACTTCATCGAACACGCCTGCCATAACGGCGTCGCGGCCGTGCGTCACCAGGCAGCTGATCGCGTGGTCAGTGAAGAAGGTTTGAAACAGCTGTTGAAGAAAGCCCGCCGGGACCGACAGGTCGTGCGCATGGCCAAAGATCGGCTGCAGGAACGCCGGGCCGACGCCGAGTGGAAAGAAGCCCAACAACAAAAGCGCGAGACGCTTTTGCAACAACTGGAAAAACACGCCCAAGCCACCTGGGAGCCCCTCTACGGCGGCCGACTGCGTCACCTGCAGCGTGAATGGGAACAGCTCCCCCAATCGCCTGACCCCGACCAGGAGGCACGTTACCATCAGGCTGTACTTGCGTGCCGCAAAACGCTGCACGACCACGAAACTCACGAGCAGGCGCGTCAGCAGAACAACCAGCAACGCGAAGCCACCGACCAGACCCGAGAACAGCTATTGGAAGGGCTGGAAGAAACCCTGGAAGGCCTGCGCCTTGGCAATGGATTGACGGCACAGGATATCGACAGCCTTCGCGCCCAGCGTCAGTTGCTTGGCCAGCGCTGGCAGCAACTGTCTGACGAACACCCGCCCAGCGATTCGATGCGCCAACGCTACACCCGGGCTCTGAAAGATTACGAGGCCTGTATCGAAGCCTGGCAGCGCTGGCAGCATATTAGCGCAGACCTTGAGCAAGCGCTGGCCGACGCCGACCACTCCGCCATGGCATCGCTGCTTGACCAGTGCCGCTGGCCTGACAGCCTGACCATGCCAACGCTTGCCCACCAAGCGCAAGAGGCGCTTGCCGACGCCCACGAAACAGCCGATACACAAAATGATGCCCAATCCCTCAGCGCTTACAACAACGACCTGGATGCCTTCGCGCAGTTGCTTGAACGGGGCGCTTTCAAAAGTGCCAGCCGTCTTCACCAGCGGCTAAAGCCGCGCATTGATGCGCTCAAGGGCGACGACGCCCGCCCCCTCAAAGCGCGGCTGAAACAGCTTGGCGCGCAACTCGCCGAACTGCGTGACTGGCGAGGGTTCGTGGCAGGCCCCAAACGTGAACAACTGTGCGCTTCCATCGAAGTTCTAGCCGACGACCAACATATGGCGGATGCGGCGCTGGATCGCCACCACCGCCAGCTCGTCAAGGAATGGAGATCGCTGGGTGATGCGGCGGCTGATCGAGAGCTGTCCGCACGCTTTCGCGCCGCCTCGGACCGCATCCATGAACGCCTTGCTCCCTGGCGAGAGCAACTGAGCGAAGAGCGGGCAGCCAACTTGCGGGCTCGCGAAGCGCTCTGCGAGCAGCTCGAGACGCTGATTGCACAGCCAGCGCAGGACGCCGACCCGGATGTGCTGCGCGAGATTCGCGATAAAGCGCGTCAACAGTGGCGTCACCACTCTCCCGTACCACGCGAACAGGCAGAAGCCATTGGTCGCCGGTTTGGCCGCGTCCGCCACCAGCTACAAAGCTTGATCGATACCCGCGCCGAGCATATTGCCGATCAGAAAAAAACCCTGATCAGCAAGGTTCAGACGCTCCACCAGGACGAACGTCCGCTCGCCGAGCGCATTGAAGACGCCAAACAGCTACAGCAGCAGTGGCGCCAATTGGGGCGGGCACCTAAAGGGGAGGAACAAACGCTCTGGAAGGCCTTCCGTCACGAATGCGACCAGCTGTTTGCCCGGCGCGACGCGCATAAAAAAGAGCAGCTTGCCCAGCAGCAACGCCAGCTCGACAGCCTGCAAGCGCTGATCGACGAAATGGATAGCTGGCAACCTCAAGATGCCAAGGACTACGCCAAGCTGGATGCCTTCATCGAACAGGCAACTCATTTGGAACCACTGCCGCGTAGCCGCCGCAGCGAAGGGATGCAGCGGCGTTTAAGCGGCATTATTCGCGCCCGGCGTGAACGCCTGAATCGTCTTGAAGTCGCCGATACGGTCACCGCCTGGCAGCAGCTGACGCCGCTTATCGAAGCTCACTTGCGCGCAGACCAACGTCGGCTTGTCGACGAACAGGCAGACACGGTGGACGCCCAAGCGGTGCTGGGCGAAACAACCTTGAAGGCGCCTTTTGAGCAGGCCCACCATCAGCGCAATCAACGACGCCAGGAGACACTCCCCGAGGCACACGAAGCCAGTCTGAAAGACCAACTGGCTCGGCTTCGTGTCCACTTATCACTGCTCGCCATGGGGCGTGTGCATCAGCAAGATGAACCCCTGCGGCTGGCCATCCAGGTGGAACGCCTCAACGACGGACTGCAAAAAGAACGCAGCCGCGCGCAGGAAGTGAGCGATGTACTTGCCGACCTGATCGCCCTTGGGCCTATGCCCAGGTCGCTATGGGATCAAGAGGTCGGTGAGCTGGATGAGTTACTCACCCAGCTCGCCCGAACACCTCCGCCTTGATCCACCACCAAAGCCGCAATTAAAAAAGCCTCAATCACAAAAGCCAGCGAGGGTATCGCTGGCTTTGTGGTCATTGAGCAAAATGAACGGCTGGGTCAGCCCATGAACTGACCACCATTGATATCGAAGTTCGCCCCGGTAATGAACCCGGACTCCTTGTCGGCGATGAAGGTCACGAGTCGGCCAATTTCCTCTGGCGTACCATAGCGCTTGACGGGGATCGTTTCACGGATCGCCTCGCGCACTTTTTCTGGAATGTTCATGATCATGTCGGTGGCAATGTAGCCGGGCGACACAGTGTTCACGGTAATGCCTTTCGTAGCGGTCTCCTGGGCAAGCGACATGGTCAAGCCGTGCATACCCGCTTTTGCCGCCGCGTAATTCGCTTGGCCGAACTGCCCTTTGCGGCCGTTGATGGACGAAATATTGATAATCCGCCCGTATCCGTGTTCGAGCATCATCTCAATCACGCTGCGGCAGGTATTGAAGACACTGTTCAGGTTGGTATCGATCACCTCATACCATTGCTCGTATGACATTTTCTTCATGGTGCCGTCACGGGTGATGCCTGCACAGTTCACCAACACACTGATGGGACCATGCTGCTCCTGGATTTGCTGGGCACCTTGCAGGCAGGCTTGATGGTCGGCAAGGTCGACACCGGACAGCGCAATGTTGTTATAGCCATCGGCTTGCTGCGATGCCAGCCAGGTTTTGGCCTTTTCGGGGTTGTGATAACCCGCTACGACCAGATAACCCGCATCCGCCAGCGAACGACAAATCGCCGTGCCGATACCACCAGTTCCACCAGTTACCCAGGCGACGGGGGCTTGATTGGCCATTGACTACCTCCCTGATATGACGAATGGCTTGGGCGTTGCAGAATTAGCACCGCAAGCCATTGTGAAAAGCGCCTTGGCGCTTGAGTACCAACGGCAAATCGCCATACAGATGCGCGACTTACCGAGAGTCAGCATTGTTGTTGTTGCACTAACCTCAGCATAGCGCTACTCGGCTCATGTTGCAGCACGAACCCCACCAACGGCTATAGGGCAAACGTTTTAAAACGCCTATTGACGAAACGTAAAAAAAGCGTAGAATACGCCACACGTTGATGCGGGGTGGAGCAGTCTGGTAGCTCGTCGGGCTCATAACCCGAAGGTCATCGGTTCAAATCCGGTCCCCGCTACCAATTTTTTGAAAGGCAGATCAGTAATTTACTGATCTGCCTTTTTGTTTGTTGGCGTTGGTCGACCCACTTTGGCCAATAGGCAACTTACAGCCTTCCCTTAATTAGACTCCGCTTTCTTTGAAACACCAATGGACCTTTCAGGTTTTCATCTTCCTCGTTGGTTTATCGCTTGCCAATATCTATACCTCTTATAATGCGCGGAAACTAGATTAGCAGACTCACAACCTTCTATTTGTTGTTTACTGGCCTGGCATTGCCAACCATACAGAAGGGCTAGACGACTCTGTTAGAAGCACTGTATGTTTAATAACAATCATAATTAAGAGTCTCAGTCATGTTTGCTCCCGTACGACAAATACTCATGATGACGGTCTTTGCGGCTGGTGTGTTTGCCGCGCCAGTCCCTGCGGCCGAGGTCACATCGAGCGCGCTTTCACCATCAACAGATGCATCACCAGTTCTCACACTGCACAGTGCCGATGTACACCGCCCCATTAGTCGAGCAGCAATCGAGCAGTCACCTCTGTATGAAGTGGTACTGCAACATTTTGAAGGGCCGAAAGGGAGTTTTGCGGGTGTCTGGCTTGACGACTTTCTCGAAGCTCAGGAGATTGATGTTTCAGCGACATTACGCTTCATTGCGCATGATGATTACACGACCTTCATAACGCCTGAAGACCGGGCAGCCAAACGTTACCTTCTCGTCACCAGGCTAGACGGCAAGTCACTGACACGGAACGAGTTTGGCCCTACGATGCTGATCATTCCCGAAGATGCTGAGGCCGTCGAAGCGGGAACTGAAAGCATGACGCCATGGATATGGTCGATTAAAGATATATACCTTCAACAATGAAGCTACGCTTTGACCGGTCGCTTGGCTGGCAGCTGGGCCTTGGGTTCACTCTGCTCGCTGGCATCAGCGCCATCGCGGTAGGAGTCTACTTATTCCATGCGCGCCAGCACCTAGGATCAAACTACACTGCGCTCGTCGCCGATGTCGTCCGCCCGCAACTGCACACCACTCTGTTACGCTCCACATTGAGCGAGTTCCGCGAGCAGCCACAGGATAATCAGCTTATAGAGCGCTTCGACAACTTGCTTTGGCGCATTCCAAGGCATATTGAGGGTGTCACCTTTGGACTCAGCCAGAGTCGCCTAACGCCTGGCAGCTATGAGACATCTTTAAATCGCTTAAATAGCGTTAAAGAGAGGCTTCCTGACATAAAGCAGGCGTTAGATGAGGTTGCGTCTGGCGAGCCTCCTGATCAGCTGATTCAACAAGGCTTGACTATTGAAAATGACATGGCTCAAGCCTATAGCAAGCTCAGTCATCTTTTACATTCTGAAGCCGCCAAACAGCGTATTGTGATGGACCGTCTTGCGGTAGGCATCGCCATCCTGATACTTGTGATCCTGCTTTTGGCTGGCGGCCTTATGTTGGCATTAATACGCTTGCATCATCAGCATAAAAAAGTGCTCAAGCTCAGCCTGATGGACGAACTCACCGGGCTCGGCAATCGCCGTTACATGCTTAATTTCAGCGAGCTTTTATTCGAACAGAGCCAACGCAGCAGGCTTCCCTTGAGCATGGCCCTGCTCGACCTTGACCACTTCAAGCACGTGAATGACAACTTTGGCCACCCTGCTGGCGACCAAGTGCTACGGGCATTTGCCGACGCACTATGTGACGAAGTCCGAAAGGCAGATATTGTTGCGCGTCTTGGAGGTGAAGAGTTCTGTGTCCTCATGCCTGAAACCAATGCCGAAGGTGCCTTGGAAGTGGTTGAACGGATACGTAAGCGAGTGGCAAGGCTATCTCATCAAGAACTTGGCGTGCCCACTGCCGTGACGGTGAGCCTGGGGCTGGCAACTGCCGACAATCCCGACACTTCTTTTGATCATCTTTATGGCCGCGCTGACCAGGCCCTCTACGAAGCCAAGACCAACGGGCGTAACCGTGTTGTCGTAGACTGACATCATGTTTCAGCAACGGTAACGCCTCCTGCAAACCAAACCAGGTCATATAAAAACCCCAAATTCAGCCTATTTCGCATCGTCATGCCAATTCCCGATAATCACGCCACCCTTTTGGTAAGCTAAACCTCTCCGTAAAGGCAAGCAGGCGCGATGCCTCCTGGCGGACCGCGCTCTGGCCATTATTCATTTTTATAATAAGGAGGCTGCGCTTGGAAATACTTTTATATGCCCTGGACAGTGCGGGCCTGCTGCTGTCGCGAACGTTGGAGCATATTGCCCTTGTCGGTGTTGCTGTCGGCATTGCGACATTGACGGGTGTGCCCATCGGCATTGCGATCACCAAAAACGAGCGCTTGGCTCAAGGGGTGCTGTACCTGGCCTCGATTATCGTCACCATCCCGTCAATCGCGCTGTTCGGCATCATGATTCCGGTGCTATCGCTGATAGGGCACGGCATCGGCTACGTACCTGCCGTTATCGCGGTACTGCTCTATTCCCAGTTGCCCATCATTCGCAACACCTACACTGCGATCAACAATGTGAACCCCGCGTTGCGGGAAGCGGCTAGAGGTATTGGCATGAGTCCCAATCAACGCCTGCGTCTGGTCGAGATCCCACTCGCCATACCGGTCATCATGGCCGGGGTTCGTACGGCCGTGGTCCTCAATATTGGTGTGATGGCGATTGCCGCGTACATCGGCGCTGGAGGTTTGGGTACCTTCATCAGCCGTGGCATTTCACAGTCAGACCCGCGTCAGCTGATCGTCGGCGCGATTGCCGTAAGCGTACTGGCAATTATCGTTGACTATTCACTGCTGTATGTCCAAAAGCGCCTGACGCCTAAAGGGATGAGCCGCCAGGCCGCCGCGACCTGATGCCGCTTTCCTGACGTCATTTCTACTATAAGAGACACCCCTATGATTCGACTTGACAGCCTGACCAAGGTGTTCGATACGCCGAAAGGCGCGGTGGTGGCCGCAGACCATATCGATATGGAAGTACCTGAAGGGGAAATATGCGTCCTGTTGGGGCCATCGGGCTGTGGCAAGACCACGACACTGAAAATGATCAACCGGATCGTAAAGCCCACTTCCGGCAAAGTGTTTATCAATGGCGACGATACCACCGGCCTCGATACCCAGACGCTGCGACGCAATATCGGCTACGTGATCCAGCAGATCGGCCTGTTTCCCAATATGACCATTGAGGAAAACATCACCATCGTGCCCAAGCTGCTGGGCTGGGACAAGGCCAAATACAAGGCGCGTGCCCGCGAAATGATGGCCATGATCGCGCTGGAGCCCGATGCCTTTCTGAAACGCTTCCCAAGCGAGTTGTCGGGCGGCCAGCAGCAACGCATTGGTGTTGCCCGCGCGCTGGCCGCTGACCCGCCGGTCATGTTGATGGACGAGCCGTTTGGGGCTATCGACCCGATCAACCGGGCGGTCATTCAGGACGAGTTCCTGAAGATGCAACAAGAACTCAACAAGACCATCATGTTCGTTAGCCACGATATTGATGAAGCCATCAAGATGGGTGACCGCGTGGCGGTCTTCCGGGAAGGGAAGCTGGTTCAGTACTCCACGCCCGATGATTTGCTGGCCGCCCCGAAAAACGCCTTTGTGGAATCGTTCCTGGGCGAAGACCGGGCGCTAAAGCGCCTGAACCTGGTAAAAGTGCGCGAGATCGTCACCGATGAGATCGGCACGGTTACCCCCAGCGATACGCTGGAAGCCGCGCTTGCCAAGATCGACAACTATGGCTATCAAAATGCCATTTTGATGGTCAACGATCGCAAGCAGCCCGCCGGCATTATCAGCCGTTCCATCGCCCGCACCACAAAGGGCTACTGCCGAGATCACTTCCAGGCCGTGCCGGCGGTTGTCGATCTCGACGACGACCTGCGCAAAGCCGCCTCGTTGATGTTTGCCCACGACCAGACCTGGCTGCCCTGCGTCAATGCAGAAGGCACGGTGTGCGGTCAAATCACCCAGAGGGCCATGACCAGTCACTTGGGCGCACGCTATCGCGCCCGCCAAGGGGATGATCGCAAGCCATCGGCGGCCATCAAGGAGTAACCATGCCTATTCGATCCATAAAAGGGGCGCTTAAGGCACTGGTGCTGGTAGCCATTTTCCTTGCCGGTGTATGGAGCCAATCCAGCGGGGTTATTGATGAGTTTGTCTGGTATCTGCCTGACGTTCAGTATTTGATGGTTCAACACATCTGGCTCACGGTGATGTCGGGTAGCCTTGCGATTATCGTTGCGATTCCGTTGGGTGTGCTGCTCTCCCGCCCGAGCATGGCACGAGTGGCCGAGTCGCTGATGCAGGTACTCAACGTCGGCACCACCATCCCCACCCTCGCCGTGCTTGCCCTATCCATGAGTTTTTTGGGCATTGGCACGGTACCGGCGGTATTTGGCCTTTTTGTCGCCACGCTGCTGCCGATTACCCGTAACACCTATGCCGGGTTAAAAGGTGTTAACCCGGCACTGATGGAGGCCGCTGCCGGTATTGGCATGTCACCCATGCAGCGGCTGTTCAAAGTCGAGCTGCCCAATGCCCTCTACGTGATTTTTGCCGGTATGCGCACCGCGCTCACCATCAATGTGGGCACCGTGCCGCTGGCGTTCCTGATTGGCGCGGGCGGCCTTGGCGAGCTGATCTTTACCGGCATTGATCTGTACGACCCGATCATGATGCTGTCGGGCGCTATCCCCACCGCGCTATTGGCGATCGTGGTCGATGCGCTGATTGCGACGATTGCGTTTCTCGTTGTCCCCCGCGGGGTCAATCCGGGCCGCGCTTAACGGTCACCGTGACTGACGTTTCACTAACAAAAGAAGGATTCGATAATGAAAACATTAACTACAGCACTCACAAGCATTGCCCTGGCGAGCAGCGTCTCGCTGGCTAACGCCAACGAAATCAGCGTGGGCGGTAAGAACTTTACCGAGCAGCAGATCCTCGCCAACATGACCACCCAATATCTGGACAGCCTGGGTTACGATGTTGATAGCCGCTCAGGCATGGGCTCGGCCATTCTTCGCCAAGCCCAGGAAAACGGTCAGATTGATCTTTATTGGGAATACACCGGCACGTCGCTGATCAACTACAACGAGATCAGCGAAAGCCTGAGCCCCGACGAAACCTATCAGCGGGTCAAGGAGCTCGACGCCGAGAAAGGCCTGACATGGCTTGAACCGTCGGATGCCAACAACACCTACGCCCTTGCCATGCGCGAAGCGGCCGCCGAAGAACGCGGTATCGAAACGCTCTCCGACCTGGCCGAAGCGGTCAATAACGATGAAGTCCTGACCTTTGCGCTTAATGCCGAGTTCTACGCCCGTGAAGACGGCTGGCGGCCGCTGATGGAAGCGTATGACTTTCGCGTGGGTCGCAGCGACGTGAGCCGCATGGATACCGGTTTGGTCTATCAAGCACTACGCGATGAAGAAGTCGACGTCGGCCTTGTGTTTGCCACCGACGGGCGTATCCCCGCCTTTAACTTTCACGTCCTCGAAGACGACCAGGGCTTCTTCCCGGCCTACGCCCTCGCCCCGGTAGTCCGCACCGAAACCCTTGAAGCGAACCCTGATCTGGCCGACCAGATGAACAAGCTTTCCGCGCTGCTAGATGATGCAACCATGGCCGACCTTAACGCTCAGGTAGATGTTGAGCGTGAATCGATTGAAGACGTGGCGGAGAGTTTCCTTGAAAAGAATGACTTGCTGTAACACCTAGGCGCTCAGTCAGGACACTGACATAATGCCTGACATGTCATCGCTAGAAAGCCGCTCCATGGGAGCGGCTTTTTCAATGAGGGAGCCCATGCATTATCAAAATAGCCTGCGGGTCGGCGCTGCCCAGATCAATACCACGCTTGGCGAGGTGAATGACAACCTTGAGCGCCATTTGGCACTGATTGCCGACGCCCAGCACGACGATGTCGAACTGCTGGTATTTCCCGAGCTTTCACTGACGGGCTATCGCTTGGCAAACCGCGTGATGCAGGTGGCGATGCCGCTGGAAGACCCGCGCCTGCAAACACTGGCCCGGGCCTGCGGCCCGATGCAGGTCGTCGTCGGTTTCGTGGAAGAGGCAAGCCCTGGTGAATATTACAACGCGCTGGCCATCTTTCAGCACGGCCAACTCATCGCCGTGCATCGAAAACTGAACCTGCCCACCTATGGAGGACTTGAGGAAGGCAAGTGGTTCACCCATGGCAGTGAGCTCACTCACACGGATATCTGTCCGGGTTGGTCAGCCACCCAGCTGATTTGCGCCGACTTATGGAACCCGGCGCTTGTGCATGCAGCCCTACTCGCCCGCCCCACGGTACTCTGCGCGCCGATCAACTCGGCCAGCGGCATCGTCAGCGACGACTTTTCCAATGAAGAAAACTGGGCGCTGAATACACGCTTTTATGCCATGACGTACGGCACGCCCGTGATAATGGCGAACCGTTTCGGGCCGGAAGGCGATAGCCACTTCTGGGGCGGCTCGCGCATTCTTGGACCAGGTGGCGAGACACTGGCGCAGGCCAATGATGAAGAAGCGCTGATTGTTGCGGATCTGTCACGCACCGCGATTGCGAAGGCGCGCTTTGAACTGCCCACTCACCGCGATGCCGACACACCGCTGGTGAGAGAGTTGATGGCGGGATACCGCTAGCGACGTTGAGGCATCGCCAGCGGCTAGGTCAAGCGACTACACTTCTCGGTTCAACAACACGTCGTTGAACGGATAGCGGGAAAGCCGCTCAATGCCGGTCTCGGTGATCAGCACCTCTTCTTCCAGCTTGACGCCGTCGGCTGCCCCGACTTCGCCAATATAGCTTTCTACCGACACCACCATGCCAGGCTCCAGGATACCGTCCTTGGAGAAACGGTCGAAATCCATGTGGTGGGCGACCAGCGGCGTCTCGCCGTGCATGCCTACCCCGTGAATGATCGACGGGTAACGGCGGTCGATAAAGCGCTCGGGGATTTTCCATGCCTGCTCGGCAATTTCCCGGTAGCTCATGCCCGGCTTGAGCAAGCCCATATTATGTTGCACCTGATCGTAGGCCATACCGTAAAGCTCGCGCTGATAGGCCGTCGGCTTGCCGGGCCCGACATGGAAAGTGCGCGAAAAATCCGAGTAGTAGCCATGGCAACCAATGGTGTCCGTATCCAGCGCCACCAATTCACCCGGGCGGATCTTGCGGTCGCTGGCTTCGTTAAACCAGGGATTCGTGCGCGGCCCCGAGGAAAGCAGACGGGTCTCGATAAACTCACCGCCGCCTCTGATCACTTCGCCGTACATGATCGCGAACAGCTCGTTTTCGGTAACCCCCGGTTTAATCGCCGCTTCGACTTCGGCGACAGCGGCCTCACTGGCGGCCATCGACTGCGCCAGGCAGGCGATTTCCTCGGGCGTTTTGATACGTCGACAGTGCAGTGTGTCCTGCATACAGTCATACACATCGAGCCCTTGGGCTTCCAATGCCCGCGCCAGGTTCAGCGTGCAGCGATCAAGCCCGACCTTTTTGTTGCCCTTACCGTGCTCTTTGACCAGCTCGGCAATCTCCACTCCAAAGGGGTCGGATGACATACCATCACGCTGGTTCACCGCCGACCATACTACCTTGGAGGTTCGCGCCTCATCGATGGTTTCAAGCCAGGTGGATACGTGCGCGCTGCCAGGATATTCGAACAGGATAATGGGCCCTTCCAGCGGTACGTAGACGTAACGCGTGGAGTTGCGCAAAAAGTAACCAAACATATTGCGCGACCCTGTCGCATAGCGCTGGTTGTTCGGGTCAAACAGTACCAGCGCTGCATACCCTTCTTCCGCCATCATGGCGCGCAGGCGCTCAAGACGTCCGGCGCGCAGCTGCTTGGGGTCAAACGCCGTGGGGATACTGTCGCCGTTGGCCATGGGCGCCGAGGGCACGACGGGAATGTGATCCGGTTCGTTATCAGTCAGGCTTTCGCTTTCAACAATGCTCATGAATATCTCGCGTTGGGAGTGGGTAGCTGTTGTAAAGACGACATGGCGTTAATCTGCCAGGCTATCGCTGCGCTGCATGCCATCTTTAAGAATCTGCTCATGGACCGGCGCCATGCGGCCGAAGATGCGCTGTGCACGTTCGGGACGACCCACGAAACCAGGCTCCTTGGCATAGGCGAAAATCACCGTATGGCGCTCTTTGTCACCCACCACGGGTGTCACCCTGTGGAGCGAATAGCGACCAAAGAAAATCTGCAAATCACCCGGTTGAAGATCCAGCGCTTTCAAGCGAGAGCGATCACCATCGATGACCTTTTCCACCTCAGCGAAGTTTTCACCCTCGGGGTTACGAATCCCCGGCGCATATTCAAAGCGCCCACCGCTGTGGGACTGCCGCGTCATCATGGTGACGATGAACTCGTTGGTGTCGTAGTGCCAGGGGTGCTGACAGCCTTCGCGCAACACGTTCACCACCAGATCGGCCAGGGGATCGGCGTATTGGTGGATCTCTTCGATACCCACAACCGCACCAATAAACCGCTGAAATTCGGGATTCTCGTACACCTGGCGGATAATGGTGTCATGGTCGATGCGGTCTCCGGCGACAAAGCCGTTAGTCCGATCATCAAAGCGGTTTTTGGGGTGTGTGGCGGGTAGCGATGCGTCACCGTCGCTGTTGTACGGATTGGTCTCGGTCTGGTTGTAGTGGGCGTCTGGCGATAGTCGTTCAGTTTCACGCTCAAGCCGAGCTAATGCGGCTTCAGGAACAAAGTTTTTAAGCACCACACAGCCATCTTCTTCAAGTTGGCGACGGCAATCGGCGATAAACGTTTTTCCTGCCGGCGAGGACAACTCATTGAGCGGGTAGCGCTCAAGGTCGATCAGCCCTTCGAGGGCATTCACGGGTTGTTTAGCGGCGGTTATTGTCATGGGGTCACGCTCCTGTCGCGTTGGAAGCTTATCTGGACAGGCTAGTGAAGGCTCTTCCATAATAGAAATGAATAGTTAAGATAACACCCATTTAAATGGCTCATTCATCATGGACACAGACTTACTACGTGCGTTTGTCACCGTCGCCGAATGCCAAGGGTTTAGCGCAGCGGGGAAGGTGCTGCATCGAACTCAATCGGCGATGAGCCTGCAAATCAAGCGGCTTGAAGACCAGATGCATCAAGCGCTTTTTGAGCGCACCAGCCGCAGCGTCCTGCTGACGGCCGCCGGGGAACACCTGCTTCCCTATGCGCGCCATATGCTGAAGCTCGAAGATGAGGCCAAGGACCTTTTGAAGGGCGGGATGCATGGCGAGCTTATTCGGCTGGGCACCTCGGAAGAACAGGCCGCTACCTACCTGCCCGACTTGCTGCCACGCTTTGCGGCCCAGTTTCCGCAGATTCAGTTAGAAGTGCATTGCGATATCAGCGACACCCTGGTCAAGCGGTTCCAGGAAGGGCTTTTAGACGTGGTGCTCTCGGTAAGGCACAAGCCCACTCAATCCGGTCACTTGCTTGGCTGGGAGCCGATGGTATGGGTCATGGCCGACCACGTCTCACTTTCGCAATGGCAAACACTGCCGTTGGCCCTGAATCCCGAGGGCTGCATTTTCAGGGCGCATGCGTTATCTGCGCTGGGCCGCGATGAGACCCGCTGGGAGCTTCGCTACGTCAGCCAATCCCCGACAGGTATCAACGTGCCGGTGCAAAACGGACTGGCAATAACCGTTAAAACCCCGCGTAGCGTGCCGCCGGGCTGCCGGATAGTGACCGAAGAAGAAGGCCTCCCCAACCTGGGACATGTCGAAATTGAACTCCACCAACGCCCCGGACACTCCAGCGAAGCGTTTCAGGCGTTATGCAAATCCCTTGAAAGCGTGGTCGCCGAGCACGAGTCGATTGCCTGTCTTGGGGGCAGGGAAGCACCTTAGTACGTCGCTGGTTTTTATTGACCTGGATATCAAGTTACGCACAGCGGCTTGAGCAAATGAGCTGAGATTGATTGGGCCTGGTATAGAGCCAGCCGCGCAATTCGCTGTGACAAAGATATAAAGTCACTGCTGGCTCTAAACCTGGGTGCTACTGAAGATGGAATGATGTCGGTCCAAGGGGAACTGGACCTTGGTATGCCCCCATTAATTCCGCTTTTTATATCGCTTGAATAAATAGCTTGGTAAAGCAGGCGCCTTTAGCTCAATGATGGAAACCTGCTTTCTTATCACTTTTTGGCGAAGACAAAGCAAACCTGATCGGCGTTAATTTTTTCGCTTCAGACGAGGAAGAAAACATCATCCACACAGCGGGGATCATGACGACTATGACCACGCCAATTGGCACTAGCCCCAAAAAACTACCGATGCCGATTAAGAAGGCGGCTAAACCTGCCAACATCACCCTTGTGGAACCTCTGCTCGTGACCTTCTCGACATTGTCTAAATGAGCCGCAAGAGTCGTGTTCTGTTCTTCGCTTAACTCCCCCTGATGGTTGCACTGGGGGCAAGCCGACAAGCGTTCATCTTGTATTGCTTTGGCCTTTTTCCAATTAGCCGACCATTGATGGCCACATTGCTCACACGTTAGAACGGCCATCGTGTCCAACGGCCACTTTTCCTTTTGCATCATGATGTCCTTATCTGGGTCCGTTTACGGCTCATGCCGTTCGTGCGTTTTCTCTAAAGGGCAGAGTGGGATAAGACGTATGAGGTGCCTTAGGCACTGTTACCCCAAAGCGCTTTTCGATATCGCCCATTTCGATAAACGTTTCGCCGCGCTGGTAAGCGGCGCGCAAGTGCTCACTCAGTTCACTCTCGGCTTGGGAAGGCTTAGCCCATTGGGATTTGGGTAAGGGCTTCGACCACTCAGCTAGCCAATCGCGGGGCACGGCTTTGGGGAGGATATGCTTCATGCGGTACTCGGTGTACCAGTGGGCGAAGCGAGCATGCTCCCATAGCCGCTTACGTCGAAAGCGCCGCCAGCGAGCGCTGTCATTCGTACGCTCGCATTCGGCTTTTTCACGAGCCACATAGGCGTCATACCACTCCACGCCCCACTCCTTGGCAGAGGGTGTAATGGCATCAGCGCCTTCTTCCATAAAACGGCGAATATACTCCCACTGGGCCAGCGCCCCCGGCAGGCCACCCACGCCGACGATAATGCCCGACCCTGGCAGAGTGTAGCCAGGGCGCTCTGGATCCGGGGGCAGTAGCGCAAAGTTCCAGCCAAAGCCGGTAACCGCCCCCGGCCCCAAGCTGGGGTTGAAGCCACACACAGCCACCACATCTTCCCAGGGCACCAGTACCGTGCGGCGCTCGCGCTTGCAGAGTCGGCAGATGAGATCGTAAAGAGGGGGATAAACGAAGAAAAAGGCCATGGCGACGATATGCAGCAGCGTCAAACCGATAGGGAAACTATCCCGAGCACTACGCAACCATTCGTTAAATTCAATTATCCCCATTCCTCCAGATATCGCTGCGGCTGTACCCACTGTCGATATTAACCACAGGTTTTGAGGCGCAGGAAGCCAGAAGCGACCTGGGGGTTCTACTACAAAAGCAACTTCACGGCGCTGGCGATTTAAGCGAATAGGAGGTGTGCGCTTAAGCAGCGTATTGATCCATATAATACCTAGAATAAAAATATACAAAAAAACAAAATACAGCCCCCCACCCCAGAATGCTAATACCTGGCTGTACGCCGTGTTTTTTATGATTGCCATACAAAACACCACTAAAAAAAAGCCGTTCATAAACAAAGTTCCAACGCTTAGCACATGCCCTGCCGTCATCATGGTGTCGGGGCTCGCGCCCTGGCGAATATCCATAGTGACGTCATCGTGACGAACATCGATATGCGCTACATCCACCGCGTACTCGCTATCTGTGGGTAGGGGTATCGGGCTCAAGCAATATTGCTCGCCTCCGGCACGGCTTTCCCGTTCGCCCGCACGCATGGGGGGAAGCGCTTCTGTGGGGTTGGTGTTAAACATTCGGGTTATATTCAATCACTTTAGAATCAATACCGATTTGGGGAGCAATACAGGCATCGTTTAGCTAATATTAGCGTACGCCAACTTTCGATTTAATCGTCGGCATTCCGGTTATACGGTTTGGTTTAGACTAATCGTTAGATCAACCTGATTATCAACGAATGCTTTCAATAAACCGAAAACCCCGAGCCCGACGGGCATATAAAGAATAAAACCCAGCCCGCCAAAGTAGAGAGAGGCGATTAGTCCCCCTATTGTGTAGAGCAGCATAAAAACAAACATCGCCTTCCCGAATTGCTCTTTTTTCTTCATCATGCTCGCCAGGCGCTCCTTATCCTCGGTTCCGATCAACAGCTCGCTTTTACAATGCGGGCAAGTGGCCGTCTGGGCTTGTAAAAGACCAGTAATCCATTGCGACTCTTCGGAGAAGCAAGAGGCGCATGAGGGGCACTCAAAATCAATGTTTTCAATTAAAGCATTCTCTTATTTTGCGCCTACTGCTTTTTCGGTCACTTCTTTACTCTCCAATACTGGATTATTGATGAATACCATTAAAAACGCTGGCTGCGTACTTACTCTCGTTGCCTCAGGCCGAAAGTGACGCCTCCTCGCCATAGACCTCGGCGAAAATGGCTGTGATCGGCCGGTTTGGCTGTTGCGCGTGGCGCTGTCTGACTTCTTTTGATAGGCGCATGAGCTCTTCGCTAGGCTTGGCCCACTGGGCTTCGGGCAGGGGTTGCGACCACTCATCAAGGCTCGCTGGCAGGGTCTTGCGCTCGGCCTTCTGAATGGCGCGGATTTCCCATTCTGCAAGATGGAAGGGAATCGTCCATAGGTCGAGAATATGCCACAGGTACCATATCGTGACCTTGAACAGGCCTATTTCGCCCTCGCGGTAGCGGCGATGCAATCGACGCCGGGCGTTGTGGAAGGTATGCACGCCCTCGTAGGGCGGATCACCGGGGCGATGCAGCCCGTGCGGGTCTTGGAGTTCCTCGCGGGTGTTGACCTCGTATTCCATGTAGGCTCGCACCGCTTCCCAAAGCCCCAACGCCAATGGCATACCCGGCTGTGATAATTCAAGAAAGTGCTGCTGCCCTGTCTCAGGCTCGATAAAGCCTATCCCCAAGCCATACTGACGCTGCACACCGTATTGCGTCATACCCTGCGCTTGAGTCACCCAGGCCGCCACGCTTTCCCAGGGCACAATGATGGGTGGCTTACCTCCGCCCGGCGCAAAGGCGACCTCGCGGCGCTGGCGATTAAAACGGGTGGGCACAGCCTCACGAAACTTAAAGTGGTAGTGGGCTTTAATCACTAGGGCTAATATTAATATCAATGTGCAGAACACTACTGCCTGAGTGAATACCTCATTAAATAGCCCGTCAATCCCTTCATAAAATAGGGCAATATCCTTTCCAATGAACCACATTAGCCCCCCCCCCAACACTGGAATAAGAAAAGCCAACATTAAAAAACCTATAAAGGGTATGCCTAACGTAAACTGCCAGGTAAAAGGCGTGGGAAGGCTCCCCCCGAAATCCATGTAAGCATCGTTTACTTCCCCAATCGCCTGGTTGAAGTCCAAGGGTGCGGATTTCGTGGGCAAGGGAGTCGGCGACAGGTAAATAACCTTGCCTCCTGGAAAGGACTCAATATCCCCAGCCCGGTGGGGCCGGAGGATATCAGGGCGCGAAGTTGTGTTCTGCTTGACCGACATAGGGGAGCCTTAAATCAAGTAAAAAGAAGAGGATCGATGTGCTGCCAAGGGGCTTCTTCGCCACGAATAGCAACGTCCGATGGCGTGTAATCCCCCTCCCCGCCCGAGGGCGATACGTAAATATGGTAATCGTTGGCCTGATATTGACCATCGCTGTTCAGCACCTCCAACTGAACAGCAAAAACAGTATGGGTAGGGCGCGCCGATATCGAGTTCAGTGGCTCGGGCCGAGGCAGGTCAAACGCAAGTGGCGCTTTATCAGCAAGCGTTAAGCTTTCCACGATCTTATCGGTAGCCGTCACCCAGCGCTCAGGCCGATAATCTCGCCCACCATCTTCAGGCTGCACCTGGTAGCCGCCCAAGGAAAGACGCACCAGCGCTTTGCCGCCAAACGGTGCCGTGAGGTCTTGCAGGCTGATGGGCAAGGAGAGTTTAAAATCGACCGATTCTGGCCCACTTATTTTCCTTTTCCACCAGCTGTCAGCCTCGTCAATACTGACATTAACTTTAGGCGCCTGGGCAATCTCTTGTAACCGTGCCTGATACGCTTCAAGCGAGTCATTCCCGGCTTTAGAGGCATCCTGGCTCCAGGGCGTGGACAGTAGCCATTCGTCATGGCGGCTGATGCTATAGTGGTTATAAAGCCAGCTGCCGCCTAACTCGAGTATGCTGAACAAGCCCCCAGCAAGGTTAAAACGCCAAAATACTGCTCCCAGACGGATGCCAGCGGCGGCCCATTCAACACCCCGGAACGCCACCGAAAAACCAGTACGAATAGTATTAGTCAGCCCATAAGCATTGGCCCCCAGCATTCCCCCCGCACCAGCCATGCTCGCCATGGCTGCGCTCTGAGCGCTACGGTTACCACTACGGACGGCTTCTTGCCATGTTCCGTGGCGATTAGAAAAACTTGAGTACGCTGCAAAAGAGCCAAAGAAGTATGTAAAGCCACCAAGAAAAACATGTAGCCTTCCAAGTGCGACACTCACCCCTTGGGCACCAGGAACGTCCAAAGCATTGGCAAGAACGTTTGCCCTAGCGCTGAGCGCAGTATCCATAATTCCCTGAGCAGCTAGGAATCCAGCACTGCCAGTCGCAACAAAACTCTTTAAAACAGGGGTCCAATCACGTTCTCCACCATTAAGATAATTTTCCACTAGTACTTTTGTGGCGTTGTATAACACTGAAAACTGAGCTGCGAACACCAAGAGCCCTAGCCCATCCCCGGCCAGATTTGCCCTAGGTGCCGCCGCAACCCCCTGCCGTAAATTGCGAATTAAGCCGCCCACTTCAGTCTGCTGGGCCGCGGGCAATATCAGTGTCAGGCCAGCACGACCGGGTGCAGCGCCAGAGATACGAACGCTGTCCTCGGGGAGTTCTTCAATCGGGCTGAGAGCCCGCGCGAGAGCGGGTTCATGCACCGTTTGTAGTTCCTGGCGAAGGCGTTTGAATTCATTAAGCAGGCGTTGAGCCTCTGGGGAGCGGTGCCCGGCCGTTGCTTTCACTTGATTGCGGCGTCTACGGGTAGTGTCGAGCTCCTCACGCAGCGCCAAGACACGCTGCATGGTGCGACGGAAACTCTCTAGCTCCTGACGAGACGCCACCACAAAACTGGCGCCCGTACGTTGGGCGGCATCCAGAATTCGTGCAGGTAGGGCCTTGGGCAGGCGCCGGAACAGCTCCTCAAGGTCGGGCATTGACTGACGGTCGATGCCCTGATGAAGCTCCTCCATAACCTTGGCGATTCCCCGCGAGATAGCGGGCCCCAGGGTTTGATGGGCACTATCGGCAATAACCTGAGTATTCTCGGGAAGTGTATCAACTGCGGGTAACTGCCCCGACTCAATGGACGTAAGCTCACTGCATAAATCATCCAGCTTGAGCAAAGTGCCGTAGCCAGCATTAGCAATGGTAGAGTACTGGCCAATGAAATCATTCTGTTCAGCAAGCGGCAGCGTATGGAACAGCGGCCTATCATAGTGCGGTGCGTCCTCCAACCAATCAGCTATCCGCTCCGTTACCTCGTCGTTGCGGCAGATGTCTTTCAAGCAGCCGTACTGGGCCTTGAAGCCTTCAAGTACCTGTTCGTCAACCTGGGCATCAAAATACCAGGCAGCGTTATGGAAGCGTGTATTGCATAGCATATCGGCGCGGTCATCAGAGATAGCATCGAGCAAAGTATTCCAACGCTGCAAGCGGGGGCGTTGCTTAGCGAGAAAATCATCCATGCGTTCCCGTTCAATCAGGTCATTAATGCCTCGCTCTCCGATTTTACTGCCTTTTAGCAGGGCCTTGAGCCGCTCGTTGTGCCCCTGCTTCATCGTGAGCAACGCCTCACCATGGCGATCTAGAAAGTCGCTACCTAAGCTCTCGCCAAGACTCTCTTTGAGGTAGTAGCCATGCACTTCGCTATTCAACTGATCGACGATTGTACGCGGATTAGTACGGTCCGCGTCGCTACGGATTTCGTCAAGGCGTTCTTTAAGATCATCAGGTAAGTCCGGGTCGGTGGGCTGTGGCAACCTACCGGTATTACTGTCCTGATTGAGAAAATCAAGCAGCTCCTGCCAAACCTCACTTTGCCGCGGTTCCTCCATCGCGGCCACTTCGTCCAACATTTCCTGAACGGCTGGATCATCAGACACTTGGCGCATGTCGTCTAATGAAGCTTCGTTCAGTTGGGAGAGCGACTCTATATAGCAGGCCAACATGTAA
Organism: Halomonas sp. G11; assembly: GCF_001663515.1. Lineage (NCBI taxonomy): Bacteria > Pseudomonadati > Pseudomonadota > Gammaproteobacteria > Oceanospirillales > Halomonadaceae > Halomonas > Halomonas sp. G11. Next base: position 2,356 of record NZ_LYXG01000018.1, on the reverse strand, counting down.
TCCCGTTCGGTACGCCCTTCGTTCTCCGTAGCCCACTGCTCTATCCACCCCACTACTTCATCTTGGAACTGCGCCAAATCACGCATCACGCCAAGATCATCGCGAACGATCAGGCACAGGCACTCGTCGCGATCTTCAACGTCATGCTGATCTAGCAGCTTGCCTAAACGCGTTTTGTGGTAATAGTGGTCATTTTCCCAGTGATAGGCTTCACTTTCCTGTTCATAGCCTTCTTCTGGCACCTCTAGCTCGGCGTTTTCCGCGAACTCAGCCACCCACTCTTCAGCCTGGGCGGTAGTAATTAGATGCTCGCCACCACCGGAAATAGGGTTGGCGCCTTCAAGATTGACCGCTTGCATGAAGGCATCACGATCCTCTCCGCTTTCCTGCACCTGGGCGCGTTTTGCGTCCGTCCACTTGACCTCCGAAAAGCAGACGTAGAGCGTACGGTCCGTCTCGTAGTCGAGCTTGCCACCTTTGATCGTGTCACCCTGGTCACGAAACTCGTACTCGGCGAGTTCATTCGTCTCCCCATCGAGTATATAGAGATAGCCATTGCGCAGCAGTCGAAGGCCCAGCGGTCGGGCGCTCAGGGCATAGGGCGTGGGACATCCGGGTTCGAGTTCTTCAACTAGGCCATAGCGTAACGGCAGCAACTGCACCTTGCCTTGGAGCAGAGGGCAGGTAGCGCCTTCTTCGCTATCACGGCATGGGAGTTCGTGGGCGGCAAGTGCACTGTCGTCCCGGTCATCAGTGGGGCGCTCAAACGCAGACATATGACAAACTCCCTATGTCGTCTCAGAGTGGATGGAAGAAATAGTAAAGGCTGTTTTAAGCCGCTCAGAGGGCGAGGCTTCTGACGTATTCGTCAGGCAAGCGTACAGCCCAGGTGCCTTGCCGCTTAGCGCTTTCCAGCTAGCACAATGCCAACGTGAAAAAAGCGTACACAACAGGCCCCACTGGCGCGGGTTCGTAAAGCCGTACCCGCGGGCGGGTTCAGTCAGCGCCACCAGCAATTTGTAACGTTCGAGCTGCTTTACTGGCAGCGGGAATTCAGGGCAGTGCTTCTCAACAAAATGCAGCAAGCTACGAACATCACGTCTCTTATCGCATGCTTGTAAGCGGCTGAGCTGCGTTTCATTGAGTAGATAACCCTCTATGGGAATCACTACGGGCGATTCGGTGGCACTAATAGCAGGGGAGCTTTTTACCCATGCTTCTACTACCGCATCAGGTCGGACTAAGCATTCAATAGGCCCCCACGGCACCATGTCCGGGTCGCTTTGATCGGGCAGGAGCGCCCCTATTACGGCGGGGTCTGCCAAACGCAGCCACATGCTGACCCCTGATGGATGGCGCACCTGCAACAGTTGACGCAGGTGGTACCCAACCTCCTCAAGGGATACCTGGCTTTCAATAAGATACCCCCACTCGTCTTCAAGACCTTGCGCTAAAAAAGCCTGCAAGACGGGATGGCGAGCATCCGGCAACTCGATAAGCCATGGGGAAACATCGCTAACATCCGCCAACGGCGTGCCTGCGTAAAGCAGGTCGGCATCAAGTTGATGATCCGACGACCATTCATAAAGCCGCCTGGCCAGCTGCTCAACGCGTACACCATCCAAGAGTAGATAGACCCGCTGGCCTTCAGGCCAGTGCCATGCACCGCCCTGTAAACCTGCGCTTAGTGGCCAACTATTCATTCACTTGCTGCCTCACAGACGGGGCACAGGGCCTGTTGCTGCAAGAGAGCCGCCTGTTGCGGTGCTTTTACCGGCGTAAATTTAGGCGGTGCTTCCACCTCCTCCGGCAACTGCGGTGGCTGCGCCGCCTGCCCGCTGCCCGAGCCTGGGCTACCCCCAGAATTGATCTTGACCTGCGGGCCGACGATGGTGACGCCGCTGGGGTCGATTTTCAGAAAGCTGCCGCCGGCTTTGAGGGTGATTTCCGCGCCTGCTTCGATCACCACTTTCATGCCTGCCTTGTGGTGCACTTCCTGTCCGGCTTCCATCAGGTGTGCTTGGCCGATCTTCTCGTGGCGGGTGCCATCGATCATCAGGTGGTCGTTGCCGTCTACCTGGGTGTGACGGTTGTTATGCACCATGTGGTGATCGTCGTTGTCGATCTCGCTGATGCGGTCGTTGTGCACCTTGAGGTGACTGTCGCGGCGGATCTCTTCGGTGCGGTTGTTGAGCGTCAGCAGCTCCAGGTCTTTCTGGGCGTGGAGCCAGATCTGCTCTTCGCCCGCTTCGTCTTCGAAGCGCAGTTCGTTGAAGCCCTCGGCCTTGTGGCTTTGTGTGCGCAGTACCGTGCGGGTCTTGTGTTCGGGCAGCGGGTACGGCGCGGTATTCACCGC
>NZ_LYXG01000017.1:0-91527 GCF_001663515.1 Halomonas sp. G11 | reverse complement strand
CACGCCACAAGAGGCGGTTACGGTTCGGTTGCGTAATACCGCCGTAGGTAAACTCGCGTTCAGAGTAGATGGCATAATGCTCTGGATAGTCATTGACGATATGTTGCGTCAAAAGCGCCATATCGCGGGCAGACGAATAGTGGTTTTCTCCCGGCAGCCCCGTCGGGTTTTCAAAATTGGAGTTTTCCATGCCCAGGCGTGCGGCATGTTGGTTCATCAAATCGGCAAACGGGGCTTCACCGCCCGCCAGGTGCTCGGCCATCGCCACACTGGCGTCATTGCCCGACACAATGATGATGCCATGCAGCAGGTCTTCAACCGCGACCTGGTCGCCGACTTCGACGAACATTTTAGAGCCGCCCGTGCGCCACGCTTTTTCGCTGATGCTTACCTGGTCATCAAGCGCAATGCTCCCGCGATCCAGCTCACGCTCTACCAGATAGGCGGTCATCAACTTGGTCAAGCTGGCGGGTGGTAAGCGCTCATCTGCATTATGCTGTGCCAACACCTTGCCACTATCGGCATCCATCAATATCCACGAACTGGCGGCCAGTTGCGGCGGTGCAGGAATAAGGGTCTGTGGCTGAGGGGTCTCTTGGGCACTGGCAGCAGGGGCAGCCACAATTGTTACCGCCAACAAACAAAGCCGCACGGAAGAAAACAAAGCACTGAACACTTTCATGATGACATTCTCATTAACTTGAAAAAAAACGCGCTCGTTAGCGCGCGTCTAAAATAGCGATTTGCAATTATCGCACGATAAATACATCGGTAAAGCCCGCATCGTGTAACGCTTTGCGAGCGTCACTCTCTTGATCAGCAGAAACCGGGCCCACCTGAACGCGATAAATATCGTCGTCTTGGCTCACACGCACATCGTGAGGTATGGCATTGCTCAGCTGTGCGCGCATCTGCTGAGCGTTTTCAGGGTTGCCTAACGCGGCTATTTGTAGATAGACGACCTCGCCGCTCGGCTCGCCCGGCGGACTATCTCTGCTGCGCCCTGGCGTTTCCGCGGAACTTGCCGTTGCCGTCTCGTCGGACACGGGCGGTGACCGAGACGTGTTACGCGAATGCTGCGCCTGCCACTGCTCGGGATTTATTGCCTCGACCTTCACCTCGCCGGTCCCTTCATCCAGAATATCCAGCCTGGCGGCTGCCGCGTAGGAAAGGTCAATTTCGCGATCACTGTGGAAAGGGCCGCGATCATTGACCCTGACAATCACCGACTGTCCGTTACGCTCATTGGTCACGCGCGCGTAGGTGGGCAATGGTAGGGAACGGTGCGCCGCCGACATTTTGTACATGTCGTAGATTTCACCGTTCGACGTTGCATAACCGTGAAACTTTTCGCCGTACCAGGAGGCCAGCCCTTCCTTGCTGTACCCGTCGGCATTGGGCAGGACGTGATAGGTTTTACCCCATACCTCGTAGGTCGACCGATTGCCCGCCCGTGAAAGCGGTTCATCCCGGGGTACCGCATCCGGCACGTTGGAGACATCCGGCGGCTCGAGCGGATAGGCATCTCCGCTCATGGCGTAACGCCCACCAGCAGTATCACGGTCATTGTTCGGCCCGGCACTCTCTCCCTGGCGATTTTGCGCTGGCTGGCTTGAGCCACTCGTCGGCTCGTGACTCGCACAGCCGCTGACGACAACCAAAATCAAGGCTGTCCAAACTAATGGCTGCCAGACTTTAGCGTAACACTTCATGTGTCATCCTCACCTTGGGGTTCTTCTACGCCCACCGCTTGCGCCTCAGCCGCGATGGCCTCCGCTAATTCGGCGACGACCATGGCATAAAGATGGCTATGATTGTAGCGGGTAATCACGTAAAAATTGTGCACGCCGAGTCGATACATCAGTTGGCCATCGCCCAGGGTAAGCACCAGCGGCGTGACTGAGGCATTTTCATCCAGCGCATCCAGCGCCTCATCGGACGTGATACCCGCACCTTCCAACGCCTCCAACGACGTATCGGGCGGGGTTATCTGGTTGATGGTCAGATCCGATGGCGCTGTTTCAGGCCCCTTGGCCGGGTAATAGACAGCGCCCCCTTCCTGCCAGCCGTGCTCCGCAAAATAATTGGCAACGCTGCCAATCGCATCAACCGGGTTGTTCCAAAGATCGCGCTGCCCGTCTTCATCGAAGTCAACGGCATAGGCCTGGTAGCTTGTCGGAATGAACTGTGGGTAGCCCATTGCCCCGGCGTAGGAGCCCTTGAGGGCCGCAGGGTCAACCTGTTGCTCGTATGCAATCTGCAGAAAGGCCCCTAGCTCACGGGTAAAAAAATCGCCCCGGCTGGGGTGTTCGAAGGCCAGTGTCGCCAAGGAGTCCAGTACCGGGTGATCCCCCCGATAGCGGCCATAATAGGTCTCGACGCCGATAATCGCCGTGATGATGTCGCGGGGAACACCATAAACGTCTTCCGCCTTGGCAAACGCCTCCTGATGGGCTTGCTGGAATTCGACGCCTTCTTCAATGCGTTGCTGGGTCATGAAAATATCGCGGTACTCGTGCCACTCAAGGTGACGCTCGGCGGCCCCCGCCATGGCATCCAGCACCGACTGACGCAGCCTGGCCTGACGCAACTGCCGGTTTAACCAGTCGCCCGGCAATCCTTCGTCCTTGAGACTTTTCACCAGTGCACGCGCGCCTGAGTGATGCTCAGGGTCGAAATTCTCGGCGTCCTCTGCCATAAGAGGAGACGCCAAGCCGCCGACCATAATGCCCAACACGCCGACACCTGCCATCCGTTTGGCTCTATTCATTCACTCACTGCTCCTGTGGGCTGCGCTGTGATTTTCTATCGCTACCGCTAGCGTGGAAGAAGCCGACGATGCGCGTGAATCGACATGAGAATACCGAACCCTAACAACAAGGTCACGCTTGAGGTGCCGCCGTAGCTAACCAGCGGCAACGGCACCCCAACGACCGGCAATATGCCACTCACCATACCGATATTGACAAATACATAGATAAAAAACGTCAGAATAATGCTGCCCGCGACCAGACGGCCAAAGGTATTCTGTGACTCGCTTGCCAACCACAGCCCGCGACTCACGATCAGCAGGTACAGGAAGATCAATACCACCATGCCAACAAGGCCAACCTCTTCGCCCAGCACCGCGACGATAAAGTCGGTATGGCGCTCAGGCAGAAACTCCAACTGTGATTGCGTTCCTTCAAGCCACCCCTTGCCGAAAACGCCACCGCTGCCAATGGCGGTGGTCGACTGGATGATATTCCAGCCTGAACCCAGCGGGTCCGTCTCCGGGTTCAAGAACGTCAGTATGCGCTGCCGCTGGTAGTCATGCAGATTCATCCACAGCAAGGGAAAGCCGGAAACCAATAGCACAGACACCAATCCGATCAGTCGCCACGACAAGCCGGCCAGCAACACGACAATGATCGCTGCACTGGCGACCAGCAGCGATGTACCCAAATCGGGCTGGGCGGCAATCAACGCCACCGGAAGACCAATAATCAACGCGCACACCGCGATGTCTTTGAGCTTGGGCGGCAGTTCACAGCGGTAGAGATACGCCGCCACCATCATGGGGACGGCCAGCTTCATCATCTCTGAAGGCTGAAAGCGTATGACACCGGGGATTTCCAGCCAGCGCTGGGCACCCATGCCAATGTCACCGACCAGTTCTACGGCGACCAGCATCAGCACGCCGATCCCGTAAGCCACGGGCGACCAGCGCAAAAAGAAGATCGGTGAAAACTGAGCCACCACCACCATTGCCACCAGCGCCACGCCAAAGCGCATGGCTTGGGCAATAACCACATTCATGCTCTGGCCAGAGGCGCTATAGATCACCAAAAGGCCACTGCCCATCAGGATCAGAAGGAGGCCCAATAGCCAGGGGTCAAGGTGGATGCGCTCCCAGATACTGCGACGCTTGGGAATACCGCCACTGGAACGCACCGGATTACCGCGTATTGATCGGGTGATGGCCTGCCATGGCATGGTCAGTTGCCCTCCACATTGCTGGTATCGGTTTCCAGGGTCTCGCGCACTTCATCGACTTCGGGGGCATCGTCGTCCAGCAACCATTCATCGGTCATCGCCCGGGCAAGATGAGCGGCGTGGGTACTCCCGCCACCGGCATTTTCAACGATGACCGAAACGGCAATTTGCGGGTCTTCAATAGGGGCAAAGGCGATGAACAGCGCATGGTCACGCAGGCGCTCTTCGAGCTCGTCGGCGTCGTAGCGCTGATCCTGACCCAATGAAAACACCTGTGCAGTGCCCGACTTACCGGCCATGCGATACTCAAGACCCTCTCCAATACGGCGTGCGGTGCCTTCGCTGCCACTCACCACCTTTTCCATGCCGCTGAACACGCTGTCCCACCAGTCATCTTGCGCCAGGTTAATATCCTCAGGCGTATTCGGCAGATCCGTCTCCAGTGGCGTATCGCCGATTTTTCGCGCCATGCGTGGTTTTACCCAATCCCCACGGTTGGCCAATGTGGCCGTGGCGGTGGCCAACTGCAGCGGCGTGACCTGCCAGTACCCCTGGCCAATGCCCACGGATAGTGTCTCGCCTGGATACCAGGACTGGTTAAAACGTTCGCGCTTCCATTCACGCGATGGCATCAAGCCCGAGCTTTGGCTCTGGACATCATGCGCAACACGCTGACCAAAACCGAAGTTGGTCATTTGTTCGTGGAGGCTATCAATGCCCATTTCGTGGGCCAGCGAGTAATAGAAGGTATTGTTGGACACTGCCAGCGAGCGCTCCAGATCCACGCGACCGTGCCCCCAACGCAGCCAGTTGCGATAGCGTCGTGAATCGTTGGGCAATTGATAATAGCCAGGGTCGTTGATGGTGGTATCGGGCGTGATCGCTCCTTCGACAAGCCCGCCAAGCGCCAGGAAGGGCTTGATCGTCGAACCAGGCGGATAGTGGCCGCGAGTCGCCCGATTGAACAGCGGCAGGTTCAGGTTTTCCTGAAGCGCTTGATACGAAGCCCTGTCGATACCGGTAACAAACTGATTACTGTCAAAACCGGGCGTTGACACCATGGCAAGGATTTCACCACTGTCCGGCTCGATGGCGACGATGGAACCACGGCGACCATCCATTAATTCGTAAGCGAGCATCTGCAGCGACGAATCAAGGGTCAAGGTCAAATCCTTGCCGGGAACCGGGTCGGTGCGCCCAAGCTCTCGCAGTACACGCCCCCGGGCGTTGGTTTCAACCCTGCGCAAACCTGCCTGGCCGTGCAGCTCATCCTCATAGAACCGCTCAATGCCGGTTTTGCCGATAAAGTGTGTACCGGCATAGCGGGTGGCATCCAGGTCGGCTAACTCTTCGGCGTTGATTCGCCCGACGTAACCCAGCGCATGCGCCATCACTTCAGCATTGGGGTAATAACGCAGTAACTGAGCTTCGACCTCCACCCCCGGCAGCTGATGACGGTTAACGGCTAACCGGGCAATCTGCTCCTCACTGAGGTCGCTGGCCAGCAGAACCGGCTGGAAGGGACGCTGCCATTGCTTTGAGCGTTCATAGAAAGTGTTGATTTCTTCGCCGTTGAGTTCAAGAAGCTCGACCAGAAGTTCCAGGGTTTCATCGACGTCTTCCGAGCGCTCGCGCACCAGTGTCAGGTTGTAGGTGGGACGGTTTTCCGCCAGCAGCACCCCGTTACGGTCGTATATCAACCCACGGTTAGGCGGAAGGGGTTCAACCCGCACACGGTTTTTTTCGGAGCGCGTGCTGTAAACATCGTGCTGGACAACCTGCAGATAGGCCAGACGCCCGACCAACAGGCTCGTCAAAGCCACCACGACCACAAGGGCCAGTAGCGCTCTGGCACGAAAAATCCGCAGTTCTTGCTCGGTATTCTTAAGCTTGTCGGAGCGCGGTGGCATAGCGATGACTAACTCTTATTCAATCGATGACGGGCATAGAGCTGCCTGAATAACTCAACGATGGTAGGGATGCCCCACCAGCAGCGTCCAGGCGCGATAAAGCTGCTCGGCGAGCATAATACGCACCAACGGATGAGGTAAGGTGAGCGGCGATAACGACCAGCGTTGCTGGGCCATCGCCGACACGGCAGGATCAAGCCCGTCGGGACCGCCAACCAGCAGCACTACATCCTGACCTTGCAACCGCCAACCATCGGCTTGACGGGCGAGCTGCTCGGTGGTCCAGGCCTTGCCATCGACCTCCAGCGCAACCACATGCTCGTTGCCCCGCAGCTTGCCGCGAATACGCTCCGCTTCCTGCTCCCGAGCCCGGGCAATATCGGCATTTTTACCACGCTGCCCCAGCGCCACCTCTTCGATATCCAGGCTGAACTCTTTTGGCAGGCGCTTGCGGTAGGTTTCTACGCCCTCTTCCACCCAGGCGGGCATTTTACTGCCCACCGCCAATAGGCGGATTTTCATGACATGCGTGCCGGCTCGTCACGTGGCGAAAGCTCACGCAGCCCGGTATCGCTGGGCAAGTCGGCCCATAAACGCTCCAGGTCGTAAAGGGCGCGTGCTTCAGGCAGCATGATATGAACAATCACGTCGCTCAGGTCGACAAGCACCCAGTCGGCATTATCTCCGCCCTCGACGCCCCGCGGGGACAGCCCGGCTGTCTTGGCTTTTTCCACCACGTTCTGGGCCAGGGCAGCAACATGGCGGGTTGAAGTACCGCTGGCAATCAACATGATATCGGCAACATCGGTCAGCCCAGTGACGTCCAACTGAGCGATATCGCGAGCCTTCAGTTCTTCCAGCGCATCAAGCGCTACGCTCTTTAATGTATCGATGTGCATATCTCCTAACGATAACCCCGTGTAATGCGCTTTTTGAAGCGGGCCATTGTAACGACTAATGAGCGGACTGCCAGCGCTGATACAGCCCTTCGCGTAAAATGGCACGTTCCACCGTCTCAGGTACCAGAAAGCGAATGCTTTTTCCCTGCTCCAGCGACTGACGGATTTGGGTCGCTGAAATGGCCATCGCGGAAGGCAACGTGACGCGCAACACCTGCCCATGAGGTGAGGCCATCAAGCGGGATACGCTATCGACTTCACGTTCGCCCAGCAGTTCCATCAGGGGGGTCGACGGTGCCTCGGCATGGCCGGGTCGGGCGATCACCACCAGGTGGGCAAACGCAAACAGCTGCTCAGGCTTGTGCCATTGATCAAGCCCCAAAAACGCGTCCCAGCCAATCGCCATGACCAGCCTCGCCTGTTCGCCATACTCGTGTCGCAATGAACGCAGGGTATCCACACTGTAGGAAGGACCATCGCGCTCAAGCTCTCGCGCATCGGCCTCAAGACCCGGCGTATCACCAATGGCCGTTTGTAACAGCTCCAGGCGCTTTTGCGGCGATACCTGCGGCGTATCGCGCAAGGGCGGCTGCGGCGCAGGTATCATGTGGACCCTGTCCAACTCCAGCGTATCACGCAGCTCTAATGCGCTGCGCATATGGCCGTTATGCACCGGGTCAAAAGTGCCGCCGAGCATCGCAATACGAGGTGGACGGGTCATTCGCGAACCTGACCACTGCCCAAGACCACATACTTCTGGGTCGTCAAGCCTTCAAGGCCTACCGGCCCACGGGCATGCAGCTTATCGGTCGAAATGCCGATCTCGGCGCCTAGACCGTATTCGAATCCATCGGCAAAGCGGGTAGAGGCATTAACGACCACCGAGCTGGAGTCCACTTCAGCCATAAAACGGCGAGCCAGCGAATAGTCTTCGGTCACGATGGCGTCGGTGTGATGCGACCCATAGCGTTCAATATGGGCGATGGCCTCATCGATGTCGTCGACTATCTTGATCGCAAGTATCGGCGCCAGGTACTCGGCGCTCCAGTCATCGTCGCTTGCCGGAAGCGCCTGGGGAAGCAGCGCCTGGGTTTGCTCGCAACCGCGCAACTCGACCTCATGTTCGGCGTATTGACGCGCCAACTCGGGCAGCAAGAGATCGGCAATCGCCGCATCCACCAGCAGCGTTTCCATGGTGTTGCAGGTGCCATAGCGGTGGGTCTTGGCGTTGACCGCAATCGCCAGCGCCTTGGCCGGGTCCGCCAGACTGTGGATATAGACATGACAGACACCGTCGAGGTGCTTGATGACCGGCACCTTCGCCTCGCGGGCAATACGCTCGATGAGCGACTTGCCACCGCGGGGAATAATCACGTCGATATAATCAGGCATGGTGATCATCGCCCCCACCGCTTCACGGTCACTCGTGGCCACTACCTGGACGCTTCCGGCTGGAAGCCCTGCATCACCTAGCCCTTCCTGGATACAGCGGCTAATGGCCGCATTGGACGCACGTGCCTCGGATCCGCCCCGCAGCACACAGGCATTGCCCGCTTTAAGGCATAAGCTGGCGGCTTCAAGGGTCACGTTAGGGCGCGACTCGTAGATGATGCCGATCACGCCCAGGGGAACACGCATTTTCCCTACCTGAATACCGCTCGGACGGTAGCGCATGTCACTGATTTCACCCACCGGGTCGGGCAGCCCAGCCACCTGGTTCAGCCCCTCGATCATGGCGTCGATACGCCCATCGCTGAGGGCCAGACGGTCCAGTAAAGCCGCGTCCAGGCCGTTTTGCTGGCCTCTAGCCAGATCTTCGCTGTTGGCCGCCAGCACCTCCGTGCGGGCCGCATCCAGGCGCGCGGCCATGGCATACAGCGCACGGTTTTTCTGACCCGAATCAGCGCGGCGCAGCTCACCCGCCGCCTGGCGAGCGGCTTTGCCCAGCGATTGCATGTAGGCGGCGACATCGCCAGCCTCAAGGGATAGCTTTGCATCGGCGTCGAACGATGTTGAAACGCTCATGCGATCTCCATAAATTCCTCGGTGGGCATAGGCCACCCGGTCATATTTAGCCTCTAGGTTAGGCGGCATGCTAAGCTATTTTAGCGCTATACTAAGGGCTAATTTAACACTTTTCGCCACCTTTCTGATGACGATTTTACGCATATCACGCTCACCATCACGCATCTCTCCAGGGGTTGATAGTAAGCCACCATGCAAAATAAATACAAAATACGCCTATTGAGAGCCAACCTGTTGGCGGCGGCCGTGGTGCTTGCCCTATGGACACCCTCTGCACCGCCGTCTGCGGCACTCGTGTTGTGGCTATCGGTGGGCTGGTTGTTTATCACTGCCCTGCTGCTGGACTTCAGCCACCGCTATCCGCGTGGTCGCCCGTGGCAGTTGTTACCGGGCGCACTTCTACTCGGGCTGATTGCCGCCGCACCGGAACGCCACGGTCTGCTGATCTGGGCCTGGGCGGCCCTGTTCATGTTACCGCAAATGAGCTGGGTGGCCGCGTTCAACATAAGCGCTGCCCTACTCAGCAGTGTACTGGTTGCGCCACAGTTATCGACACCCGCCTGGCTATTAATGGTCATTTCACTGGCGATCCTGTGCGTTCTGGCACTGGCGCGTGCGCAACAGTTGATCGATATGAACGGAGCGATTCGCCAACGCTTGCGGCTCGTTCCGGGCTTGAACCTCTGGGCTGGCGAGCAACTGGTGAGGGACATCCAGCGTGAGCAGACGCGTTGCGCCCGGGAAGGCATTTATGGGGAGCTAATCGTCCTGCATGTAAAACGCCATCAACTGTGGCCAACAGCCAAAAAACTCTGCGAACTTACCCACGACTTCGAAAATGTCTACCGCCTCGATGGCACGACCCTGGCAACGTTAATGCTGTCACGCTCGGCGCCCGAGGCCCATGAGCGTTACCAGTCGTTAATCAATGCGTTACCCGACAACACCATCGCCAACCCGATCGAATTAATGGATGTGCCCCCCAACCCCTCAACGCTTCAAACGCTGACCCAACGGCAGGCAAGTGAATGGCGGGGCCAGCCATGACCCAGCATCATTTCCCCCGACAGTTGGTGACGCTTGCGTATATAGCCAGCATCGCCTTGATGGGCTGCTATGCTGTTTGGCTTTATGCCATGGGCGAGTATCGCGACCTCGTCATTCCCAGCTTTATGGTCCTGCTCCTGCTGGCCGCCTTTCTGCTCCATCTGGGCCAGGACATGCGCGCCCACCTGCCGAGGCTGGTACTGCTTTTTTGCACCTATGCAAGCGTCATCGGCGCGCTTTATTACCAGCCCGAGACCCCGCTGATCTGGATCGGCTTGCCGATGACCGCCGCCTTCCTGCTGCTTCCGCTGATGGGCGCGGTCTTGTTGCACCTTGTATTGATTCCACTGTGGTGGTTGATGCCTGCGCTCGCCCAGGCATCGCCCACCCTGGTGATGGGTTACGTGGCCCTGGTGCTTTTGCTGGCACTTCCGCGCTGGGAGCATGCGCGTCGCCGTGCACTGCTGAGAGCCACCGACCCCAATGACAGCGAGTGTGAGGCCTACCACATCGACACGCTCAAAGAGCGCTTGCACAGTGAATACCAGCGGGCCGATATGCTCAACCAGCGCTTGGCAGTACTGGTCATCCATTTACCCCAGCGCGACATGGCGGAGGAACAGTTCGGCGCCCGAGCCGCCCAGGCATTGCTCAGCGCCTTGTGCACCGAGGTCTACAGCTGCTGTCGCGACCACGACCTGCTGGGCCGTGCCGACAATGCCACTTTCTGGCTAGTGTTACCCGACACCAGCGAAAGCGGTGCGCTACTGGTCCGGGACCGGCTTCAGCGCGCCCTGTCCCGACGCGTGTTGGTCGAAACCGGACAGTGCGAGGCGCGCATTGCCGCCTGCCTGCCCTGCCCCAAAGAAAATTTTGAACACTATCTTCAGCGCCTGGAAAACCGGGGCCGCGCACTGGCAACCCCCTGACAGACGAACGGCCTTATCGGCTTATTGTTGACGCTGCCCTTATCCCAGCGCCAGCCATATCCCCACCCCGATCATCAAGGTCCCGGCGATGCGGTTCAACAGGCGGACATTGCCGCTTTTACCCAATACCCGACGCAGTGTTTTCCCGCCAGTGGCATAAACCAGCATACTGGCAAACTCGATGGTCAATATGACGGCGATCAGCGTTATCAGTTGCTGGCCGAGAGGTCGGCTGCTATCCAGGAAAGGCGGCAACAGCACCATGAAAAACGCCCATCCTTTGGGGTTGGCGACGGCCGTTAAAAATCCCTGGAGTGCCAATTGCCAACGCCCTGCCGGTGGGCCAGCTTCAAGCTCATTGGGAATTGCCATGCGCCCTCTTGAGCGCCACATCATGATGCCGATATAGGCCAGGTAGGCACCGCCCACCCACTTGAACGCCATAAACAGCGCTGGCTGGCGGAGCATCAGTGCCGCCACGCCTGCGCCCGCTGCCGCGGCTACCAGCCCGACCCCGATCAATTCGCCGACCATCATCCAGAGCGCGCGCTTGACGCCCTGGGTCATCCCCAGAACCATCGCCAGGGTCATGCACATACCCGGCGTTAACGACACCAGCAAAAACGTCGGTACAAACACCGAAAGCGTGGCCCACGACATCATTGGCTATCCATCCTTGGTCGTTGAAGCAGACAATTGATCTTCCCCCCAGCGGGGCATGAGTTGGTGCTCAATTCCCAACTGATTGAGAATACGCGCCACAATAAAGTCGATTAAATCCTCGATCGATTGAGGACGATGATAGAACCCAGGCGCTGCTGGCAGGATGACCACGCCCAGCCGACTCAGGGTGAGCATGTGCTCAAGGTGAATGGGGGAAAACGGGCTCTCACGCGGCACCATCACCAGGGTACGCCGCTCCTTCACCGCCACGTCAGCGGCACGCTCGATGAGGTTGTTGCTGGCGCCGGTGGCCACCGCAGACAGCGTACCCGTGGAACACGGGCAGATCACCATGGCGGACGGCGCGCCAGACCCTGACGCCACAGGCGCCATCCAGTCCTCACGACCAAAACAGCGAATTTGCCCCGCCGCCGCGCCGCTGCGCTCGCTCAGCGCCGCGGCGAGCCGCTCTGGCTGAGCAGGAAGAGTCACCTCGGTTTCGGTGGCGATCACCATATGGGCGGCTTTGGAGATCATCACCCAGACTTCATGGTTAGCGGCGATCAATACATCAATCAGCCGAAGCCCGTACTGTGCCCCCGAGGCGCCGGTCAGCGCAACGGTGACCGGTGGCTTGAAAGTCGCGGCCATTACGCCTCCTCCCTGGCGGCTAATGCGCTTATCAAGCGCTCATGAACGCCCTCGAAGCTGCCATTCGACATCACCACAATACGATCCTGAGGCGACGCTTGGGTGACGACCGCGCTCACCAGGGCGTCGATATCATCGTAAAGCGTCGAATGCGCCTGGGCGTCCACCAGCGTCTCCATCGACCAGGCCACGCTGGGCGGCTGGAACCAGAAAATCGCATCGGCTTGCGCCACGCTTTCCATCAGACGTTCACGCATTGCCCCCAATCGCATGGTATTGGAACGCGGCTCGATAACCGCCAGCAGGCGCCCTTTTGGCGTTGCCGCCCGAAGGCCCTGAAGTGTCGCCGCAATGGCGGTGGGGTGATGGGCAAAATCATCAATGACCTGAATGCCGTTGACCTCACCGCGCACCTCCTGGCGACGGCGTGGGGTTTCAAAGCGCGCCAGGGCGGCACAGCCACGTGCCAGGTCGACCCCGCACTGCCTGGCCGCGGCCAAGGCAGCCAGCGCATTGCGCGCATTGTGCTCGCCGGTCAAGGCCCACTCCACCACGCCATCTTCTTCAATCTTGCTTTCAGGGTCGCGGTAGATGACCTGAAAACGGCTTGCATCGTCGCGCTCACTGCGCAACTGCCAAGCGCTTTCCGGGTGGTCGCCCACATGATCGACCGGCGTCCAAACGCCCTGCTCCAGCACACGCTCAAGCGCTGGCTGCCCATCGCCGACCAATAGACGCCCCCGGCTGGGCACGGTGCGCACCAGATGGTGGAATTGACGCTCGATGGCGGCAAGGTCGGGAAAAATATCCGCGTGGTCGTATTCCAGGTTATGCAACACGGCAATATCCGGGCGATAGTGGACGAACTTGGAGCGCTTATCGAAAAACGCCGTGTCGTACTCGTCGGCCTCCACCACAAAAGGCGCATCCAGCGACCCCAGCCGGGCCGAGACATTAAAATTGCGTGGCACTCCGCCGATCAGAAACCCCGGCGATAACCCTGCACTCTCCAGCAGCCAGGCTAACAGGCTGGCGGTGGTGGTTTTACCGTGTGTGCCCGCCACGGCGATCACCCGCCGCCCCGGCAACACATGCTCTGCCAGCCACTGGGCGCCAGATGTATAGGGGAGGCCGCTGTTCAGCAAGGCTTCGACTTCCTCATTGCCACGGGAAAGCGCATTACCTACCACCACCATATCGGGGGCTGGCTGCAGGTGCGCGGCCCGGTAGCCTTCCATCAGGCTGATCCCCGCTTCTTCCAACTGGGTGCTCATCGGCGGATAGACATTGGCGTCGGAGCCACTCACCTGATGACCCAGCTCCCGGGCGAGCAGCGCCAAACTGCCCATGAAAGTGCCGCAAATTCCGATAATGTGCAGATGCATCGCTACGCCTCTAAACAACCCAAAAACAGCTGGCAAGCCTAGCACGCCCAGCCTCTTGGCTCACCTGTCTTGAAGGGAGGCAATGCCGCCAGGGAACCATCCTCCGGTGACAACGTCACTTAGATATTGCAGGATGCCGGTCAGCCAACACACCTACGCTTGCCGCTACTCCCATCGAGACGGCAAGCACGACGACGAGGGTTACTTTATGCGCATGCTGATACGCTACTTTTTCCGCGGCCTCCGCGTGGTGCTCGCACCGATCATGATGATATCCGAGAAACTTTCGACCCCACAGTCGGTAAAGCGCTCACCTGAAGAACAGGCCAAGGTAGACGAAGCCTGCAACAGCCTGGCGTTGTATCAGTTCCGCACCTGCCCATTTTGCATCAAGGTGCGCAAGGAAATGGCCCGCCTGGGGCTGATGATCGAAAAACGTGATGCCCAGCTGGACCCTGACCACAAAAAGGCACTGCAGGAAGGTGGCGGCCGCGTCAAAGTGCCGTGCTTGAAAATTGCCCACGAAGATGGACGCGAAGAATGGCTGTATGAATCCGATGAGATCAATCGCTGGCTACATCAGCGGTTTGGCTAATTTGAAAGCCTTTTAGCGTACCCTTTTCCAACTACTCCTTTCGTCGCAATTCCTCTCCGTAACACTCGCCACCGCCTGCCTCATTCATATGCTGAATGAGGTCAGTCATTATTTCGATTGTAGAAAGCCATCGCCTCTCACTATGTTAGACACATAGCTTTCGAGCTGACCGTGTCTGTTTTGCTGCTTTGAACACGTCTCCGTAACGTCTTCAAACCCGGAGAAAAAGCAGCAAAGCAAATAAACAATATCCTTATACAGGGAACGATAATGACGTTTAAAAAAACGCTACTGGCTTCGGTGGTTGGCGCAACGCTTGCCAGTACAGCCCTACTGTCCACCGCCGCTCAGGCTGAAAACACGCTGCGCATGGCCTATGATGCTGACCCGGTATCGCTGGATATTCACGAACAGCTTTCGGGCGGGATACTGCAGCTGTCGCATATGACCCACGACCCGCTCGTACGCTGGAACGATGCCCTTGAGTTCGAGCCGCGCCTGGCCACTGACTGGGAACGCATCGACGACACCACCATGCGCATGTCGCTGCGCGAAGGGGTTGAATTCCACAGTGGAAACGCCTTCACTGCCGAGGATGTGGTCTGGACCATCGAACGCCTCAAGCGCAGCCCTGACTTCAAGGCCATTTTTGATCCGATCGAAAGCGTCACCGCCGTTGACGACTACACGGTAGAGATCACCACCAAGACCCCTTATCCGTTGCTGTTGAACCTGGCGACTTACATCTTCCCCATGGACAGTGCCTTCTATTCGGGGGAAGCCGAGGACGGTGACCCGAAAGACGAAATCGTCAAAAACGGCAACTCCTTTGCCTCACGTAATGTGTCAGGCACTGGCCCTTATACCATCGCCGATCGTCAGCAAGGCGTACGTACCGAGTTCGAACGCAACCCTAACTATTGGGACACCGAATCACCGGGCAACGTCGATAACATCATCCTCACGCCCATCAGTGAGAACGCGACCCGGGTTGCGGCACTGCTTTCCGGCGACGTTGATTTCATCGCCCCGGTACCGCCCAATGACCTGGACCGCGTGCGTGAAAGCGAAGACGCCCAGCTCGTAACGATGTCGGGCACGCGAATCATCTTCTTCCACATGAACCAGGAGCGTGTCGAGGCGTTCCAGGATCCACGCGTACGTCAGGCCTTTGCCTACGCCGTTAATCAGGAAGCGATTGCTGACCGGTTGATGAAAGGCTTTGCCACTCCGGCCGCGCAGTTCTCGCCGGAAGGTTACGCCGGTCATGTCGAAAGCCTGGAGCTGCGCCACGACCTGGAGCGTGCCAAGGAACTGATGGCCGAAGCAGGCTATGAAGACGGCTTTGACATCACCATGATGGCGCCCAACAACCGCTACGTGAACGATGCCAAGATTGCCCAGGCCGTGGCGGCAATGCTGGCCCGCATTAACGTCGACGTGGACCTGAGCACGCTTCCCAAAGCGCAGTACTGGGGCGAGTACGACGACCGTGCCGCCGACATGATGCTGATTGGCTGGCACTCGGATACCGAAGACAGCGCCAACTTCCATGAGTACTTGACGGCCTGCCCGGATCCGGATACCGGCGCCGGACAGTACAACGCCGGTAACTACTGCAATCCAGAGCTCGACGCGCTGGTGGCCGAAGCCAATGTGGAAGTGGATCGCGCCAAGCGTGCAGCGATGCTTCAGGAAGTCGAGCAAACACTGTACGACGAAGCCGCGATTCTCCCGCTGCACTGGCAGGACCTGGCCTGGGCGTCGGCCAATCACGTCAACATCGAGCCGGTGGTCAACGTGATGAACTTCCCCTACCTGGGTGACCTGGTCATGGACGCCGAATAAGGCCTCCAGTGCATTAACCCAGCGTCATCCGACAAGCTCGCCCCGAGGGTATCCGCTTCGGGGCGAGCTCTCCCTGTTTTACTGACGGAAACGTTCTCATGATCGCCTTTTTGGTTAAGCGCCTTTTCCATGCGCTGCTGGTGATGTTTGTCATCAGCATCATTGCCTTCGCTATACAAGATAACCTGGGCGACCCGATTCAGCAGATGGTCGGCCAGTCGGTACCGGAGAGCCAGCGTGCCGAACTGCGTGAAGAGCTTGGGCTCAACGACCCTTTCCTGGTGCAGTACGCGCGCTTTGCAATCAACGCGGCGCAGTTCGATTTCGGCTATTCGTACGTTTTCAACCAGCCTACCACCGAGGTCATTGCGCGCCACCTACCGGCGACGCTGGAGCTCGTGGCCGCGGCTACCTTTTTAATCATCACCCTGTCGGTGCCGATTGGCGTTTATAGCGCCATCAAGCCTCGCGCCTGGCTTTCCCGCTTTTTTATGGGCGTCTCGATTGTCGGCATCTCGATCCCGGTGTTTCTTACCGCCATCATGCTGATACAGCTGTTTGCCATCGGTGTTAGCTGGACCCCTTTTCCCGCCGATACCGCCTGGGGCAGCTGGCTCAATGGTTTGATATCCACGGACGGCGGCATGCCCGCTTACGGCCGAGGTAACCCAGTCCCCGTGTTTGGCACCTGGGAAACCAACTTTGCCAGCCTTGAAGGGCTGACTTACCTGGTGCTCCCCGCCGTTTCACTGGCATCGATCATGCTGCCGCTGTTCATTCGCCTGATCCGCGCTGAAATGCTCGAAGTGATGCAGTCCGACTACGTCAAGTTTGCGCGGGCCAAGGGCATTTCCATGCGCCGCATCTATTTCCTGCATGCCTTGAAAAACACCATGCTGCCGGTCATCACCGTTGGCGGCGTACAGATTGGTACGCTGGTGGCTTACACCATCCTGACCGAAACCGTTTTCCAGTGGCCTGGCATGGGGCTGATGTTCCTGGATGCCATCGAGCGTTCTGATATTCCGCTCATCGTGACCTATCTCATGATCGTGGGCCTGATATTCGTGATCACCAACACCATTGTCGACCTGATTTATGGCCTGGTTAACCCCACCATCAAACTCACCGGAAAGCCCGCATGAATGCATCTTCTTCCGCGCTTCCCAGCCGCTGGGAACGCTTTCGCGACTCGTACCTGTTTTACAGTTTCAAACGCGACATGGTCGCTCAAATCAGCCTGCTGGTGTTCGTTGCCCTGGTCGCCATCGCGGTTCTGGCGCCTTGGCTTTCGCCCATGAACCCCTATGACCTGGCACAGATCGACATTCTCGCCTCGGAGCTGCCGCCGTTCTGGATCGAGGGTAGCGACGCACAGTACCTGCTGGGCACCGACGCCCAGGGCCGCGACATGCTCTCGACGATTCTGTACGGCGCACGCGTATCGCTGATTATCGGTTTTGGTGCCGTGGCTCTCCAGGCGCTGATCGGCGTCTGTTTTGGCCTGCTCGCCGGCTATCTGGGGGGCCGTATCGATGCGTTCCTGATGCGTCTCGCCGATATCCAGCTGTCGTTCTCGACCCTGATGGTCGCCATTATCGTCGGCGCGCTGGTCAAGGCCATTTTCGGTGGCGAGACCTTCAGCGCCTATGCCGTGCCGCTGCTGGTGCTGATTATCGGCCTCGCGGAATGGCCCCAGTACGCACGTACCGTACGCGCCTCGGTGCTCGCCGAGAAAAACAAGGAATACGTCGATGCCGCCCGGGTGATGGGGCTCCGCAGCAAACGCATCATGTTCCGGCACGTACTGCCCAACACGCTATCCCCGATCTTCGTGATTTCGACGGTACAGATTGCCAACGCGATCATTTCAGAAGCCGCACTGTCGTTTCTCGGCCTGGGCATGCCCGAAACCCACCCGTCGCTCGGCTCGCTGATCAAGTCGGGGTTCGACTATATCCAGTCGGGCTCCTGGTGGATCACGCTGATTCCCGGGGCGGTACTGGTGGTGCTGGTACTGTCCATCAACCTGCTGGGCGACTGGCTGCGTGACGTCATGAACCCGCGACTCTACAAAGGCTGAAGACACCATGGCACTACTGGAAGTGACAAATCTGGACGTGCGCTTCGGCCTGCGCCAAGGCGAAGTGCGCGCATTGCGCGACGTGAACTTTACCCTTGAACGCGGCGAGCGCTTAGGCATTGTCGGCGAATCTGGCGCGGGCAAATCCGTGGCCGCGTTTTCGCTACTCAACCTGATTGCCAAGCCCGGCTTTATCGCCGGGGGCAGCATCAGCTTTGAAGGTAAAACGCTCAATACCATGTCCGAACGCGGCCTGCGCAAAGTGCGCGGCAACCGCATCTCGATGATTTTCCAGGACCCGATGATGACCCTGAACCCGGTCCTGTCCATCGGCGAACAAATGGTCGAGTGCCTAAAGGCCCACCGGCGTATTTCAAGCAAGGAAGCCCGCGCCATTTGCCTGGACAAACTGCGCCAGGTACAGATCCCTTCGCCGGAAACCCGCCTGGACCAGTACCCCCACGAGCTTTCCGGTGGCATGCGCCAGCGGGTGATCATCGCCATCGCACTGCTGCTGGACCCGGATATCATCATCGCCGACGAGCCCACCACGGCGTTGGACGTGACCATTCAGGCCGAAATCATGGCGTTGCTTCTGGAGCTCTGCGAGCAGCACAACGTCGGCTTGATTCTGATCACCCACGACCTCGGGGTGGTCAGCCAGGTCACCCAGCGCATGCTGGTCATGTACGCCGGTCGCGTGATCGAGCAGGGACCCACGCGGGAGATCATCAACGACCCGCAGCACCCCTATACCCAAGGGTTGATCAACGCACTGCCGCAGATGGCAACGCCCGGCGAAAGGCTCAATCAGATCCGCGGCAGCATGCCGTCGCTTTCAAACCTGCCCAGCGGCTGCGCGTTTCACCCGCGCTGTAACTTTATCAATCGCGCTGATGGAAAGCCCCGCCCTGCCTGTATCGAGCAGGTTCCCGGCTTTGTCGAGTCCGGCAACTGCCGCGTGGCGTGCCATATGGTCGCTGAAATGCTTGAAGACCGCCGCTTGAAGGAGGAAACCTCATGACCGCGCCCGCTGAGGCCATGGCGGCCCACCCGACGCCGACCCAGAACGAGAAAAGTGACGACTCGCTGCTGCAGATTCGCGGCTTGAAAAAGCGCTTTTCCTTGTCGGGCGACTTTCTTGAACAGCTACGCTTCAAGGGTGGCAAGCTGGTTCGCCACCAGGAATACGTGCATGCCATCAACGGCGTCGATCTCGACATCAAGCGCGGTGAAGCACTTTGCGTAGTGGGCGAATCCGGCTGCGGCAAGTCCACCGTTGCACGCATGGTAATGGGGCTGATTACCCCTTCGGAAGGCGAGATTCGCTACGGCGGCGAACGCATTGACAACCTGAGCTCGCGGCAACTGCTGCCCTACCGCAAGCGCATGCAGATGATCTTCCAGAATCCCTATGCATCGCTCAACCCACGCATGACCATCCAGCAAACGCTGGAAGAACCGCTACGGCTGCACCATCCGGATTGGCATCGCGAGAAAATCGAAGCCAAGGTCGAAGACGTCATGCAGTCCGTCGGCATTGACCCGGACTGGGGCAAGCGCTTCGGCCACGAATTTTCCGGCGGCCAACGCCAGCGTATTGCCATTGCCCGTGCCCTGGCCGTCGACCCTGAGTTTATCGTTGCCGATGAGCCCATTTCCGCGCTGGACGTCTCCATTCAGGCGCAGGTACTCAACCTGCTGATGGAAGCCCAGCAAGAGCGCAACCTGACCTATCTGTTCATCACCCACGACCTGGCAGTCGTCGAGCATTTCGGGACCCGCGTTGCCGTCATGTACCTGGGTACGGTATGCGAAATTGCTACCACCTCGACATTATTCGCCAAGCCACGCCATCCTTATACTCAGGCGTTGCTGTCGGCGATTCCACGGCTTGAAGACGACCGCCCCCAGCACATCCGGCTCTCCGGCGAAGTACCTACACCGGTGGATCTGCCCAGCGGCTGCGTGTTTCATGGCCGGTGCCCCCATGCCAATGCGCGCTGTAAACAGGAAATCCCTGTCCTGCAGACACAGGATGACGGCACGCGTGTTGCATGCCACGCTGTTGAAGAAGGCCGCCTATGAGGCGGTCGTCGGACCTTAGATGGCGCTATGCACGGAGAGGTAAGGCATGGAAATTCGCTGGCTAGAAGACTTTATCGCCCTGGCCAGAACGCGACACTTCTCCCGCGCTGCCGATGAACAGAACGTCACACAACCCACTTTTTCCCGGCGTATCAAGCTGCTGGAAGAGGAAATGGGCGTGACGCTGATCAACCGGCAAACACTGCCGCTTTCCTTGACCCCGGCGGGAGACGAGTTCTTGCTGCTGTGCGAGCAGGTCACTGACCGCGTTCGGCTGACGCGAGACCGCGTACGGGAAATCAGCGCGGGGCAGAAACGGCGCATCATGGTGGCCGCCCCACAGAGCCTGCTGGGGCAATTTCTACCCGAGTGGCTGGCCACAACCGGTTGGCAGGAGCGTGTTCAACCCTATCTGCGCGCCACCGGCTGGGTGGCCAGCGACTATTTCCAGGCGCTCCAGCACGGCGAATGTGACCTGGCGATCTGCTACTGGCCGATTGGGCGCTGCGATCTGGACATCGACACCAGTGCCTGCACCTACCGCGTCATCGGCCATGAACGGCTGATTCCGGTGACCGGTGTCGACGAGCACTCGGCGCCGAGAGCATTATTGCCGGGCAGCCGCCAGCAGCCACTTCCCTGGCTCGCCTACCCACAACGAGGCCTGCTGGGCTCAGCGGTGACCGCCCACCTGGCGCGATTACCCCAGAGCAGCTATTTAAACGCCCAGAGCGAAAACCTCTATGCGGCGGGTATCAAGGAACTGGTGCTGCTCGGCTACGGGATGAGCTGGCTGCCCGAACGCAACGTCGAGGCTGAGCTTCGCCAGGGTAGCCTGGTCCGCGCAGGCGACAGCCGCTGGGATGTGCCCATGGAGCTTCGCCTGTATCGTCACCAAGGCCAGCACCATGGAGAGCTGGACGCCTTCTGGAGTGAACTCCCACACTTTCGCACTTACTAGAGACCCTGCATGTCATCGCAACTATATCGGTTACAGCAAGAGCATCTGACACGCCTGCAGCACGACTATACCGCCTTGCTTGACGAGCACCAGCTCGACAGCCTGGCCATATACAGCGGGCACACCAACGCCTACTTTGCCGACGATCAGGCACCCGCCTTCCAGACCTACGGCCACTTCATGCACTGGGTGCCACTGGCCGACGTGCAACATAGCTGGCTGGTGATACGCCCTCATCAGCGGCCACAACTTTACCTTTATGCCCCGGCGGACTTTTGGCACCTGCCGACCCGGCTTCCCGAAGAACCCTGGGTCGACGAATTCGATATCCACCTCTGCAGCGACCACGTCAGCCCCGCGCTGGATGGCCACGCCGCAATTATCGGCGACGTGGCGCAGCTGCCCAGCGCCAGCCTGAAGGCGCAACTCAACCCTGCCACCTTGTTGAATCGCCTGGACGAGCGTCGCATCGTCAAGTCTGACTATGAAATCGCCTGCCTACGTGAAGCCAACCGGCTCGCGATCGCCGGGCACGAGGCCGCCCAGGCAGCCTTCCTGGGCGCGTCCGGCGAGCTGGATATCCAACTTGCCTACCTGGCAGCTAGCCGCCAGCGCGAGTCGGCGGTTCCCTACCAGAATATTATCGGCCTGAACGACCACGCGGGCGTCCTCCACTACCAGCACTACGACACCAGCCCGCCCAGGCGACGCCATAGTCTGCTTGTCGATGCCGGAAGACGCTTTCGTGGTTACTGCGCCGATATCACTCGCACCCACGCCGGGCCAGATGCCCCGGCGCTATTCGGCGAGCTGGTGGGCGCCGTGCACGACCTGAAAGACGAACTGGTTCAGGGGGTTACAGCGGGTACGGATTTCATCTCGCTGCACGAGCAGATGCACCAGCGTCTGGGCGATATTCTGATCGCCCATGATCTTTTCCGTGGCAGCCGCGAACAGGCTATCGATGAGGGCGTCACCCGTGCCTTCTGTCCGCATGGGCTGGGGCACTCGCTGGGATTACAGGTGCATGACGTGGCCGGTTTACGCCACCCGGACGGCACTGCGGCTCCGCCGCCCAACGAGCATCCGGCGCTTCGTCTCACGCGTACGCTTTCCAGCGGCATGGTCGTGACCATCGAGCCCGGGCTTTATTTCATTCCCATGCTGTTGGCACCCCTGCGCGAGACATCGCTGCCCATCAACTGGGCGCTGGTGGATTACTGCATGCCCTGCGGCGGCATTCGCATTGAAGACAATATCGCCGTGACCGACCAGGGGCCGGATAACCTGACCCCTTGAGTTGAGCTAAAGCCGCACACGCCTGATATAAAAACGCCCAGCTGAGCTGGGCGTTTGTTCTAGCTTGGCTAACGCAATGGTGTGCGTTCAATATGGCCGATTAGAAGCGGTAGGTGACACCACCACCAACCGTCACGGGGTCAATGTCCACGTCACCAACGTTGTTACCGTTGGATGTGATGTCGGCATCCACGTCGGCGTAGCTGACATAGCCGTTAAGCATGACATTGTCCGTCACCGCCAGATCAAGACCCGCCTGGCCAATCGCACCATAGCTATCGTCGACTTTGAGGCCAGTGGCAGTGTCTTCGCTATAGAAGTTGGTGTAGTTGAGACCGACGCCTACGTATGGCTGAATGCGTGAATCGACACCACCCATCGGGTAGTAGTTGAACAGCGCATTAACCGGCAGGCGCTCGACGCTACCGGCATCACCAGCGGCTGTCGTCAGGTCATGTTCAAAGCCTTCACCACTGTTCAGCTCAACGCCGAATTTGTCATGGAACAGATAGCCAACGCCATAGCTGAAGCCGTTTTCACTTTCGACGTCCAGATCGGCTCCGCCTACGTTGCTGTCGTCGGAAGCGATGTCCGTTTTAGCGACCCCACCGCGAACAAAAACATCACCCGCGGTGTACGCAAGCGCAGCTTGGCTTGCCATGGCAAGGCCAGCGGTAATCACAGCGGCAGATACAATTTTAAATTGGTTCATCAGGGTCATCCTCTCAACTTTCGCTCGGAGTCCGTTATCAAGCGTCACGTATCACTCACGTCTACAACATGCACGTTTATACCGTCGGCGACGCTTTGATAACTTGTACAGCAATTAGTATACGAACACTGTTTCCAAACGTCACGTAAAATTTTGTTATAATATTAAGCACGAAATATGCAGAGAAGAGAGAGGGCTAAATTACACGCAAAAAAAAGTCCCCCGAAGGGGACCCAGGTGGAGCACGCCAGCTCACTCGGTGTATCGCTGAAAGTTAGCAGCGATGTAGGTGAAGAAGGGAGAGAAGCAAGCTATCCAAGCCGTTGTTTCTCTATTCACTCACCCTTTGCCATATACCATGCGATCTGCGTGCCACTTTTTAAAAAATATATATAAAACAATATTTTAATAAATATATGATTGATTTTTTGCTAATTTTCCTCGCACTGCAGCAAATAAACTGCACCAGCACTGCGCAGCTTGCAGCCTTTTTGCATCACAAAGCATCATGTGATTTCGTTAGCGCTCAGCAATCCTCAACGTCGCTAAGGTGTCACGATGATTTTCACCTGAGCTTTATCGTTTAACAGCGCCTCAAAGCCCGCCTCCACAATGTCAGACAGTGGAATGCGCTGGGTGACCATGTCCTCGGCGCGGAAATAGCCTCGTTGCATCAGCGCCATTACCGCAGGATAAACATGACGATAGGCAATAATACCCTTCATGGTGCGCTCTTTGATGACGAGGTCGTTAGGCTGAAAGCTGGCCTCTCCTTCCCAAATACTGACCACCACCACTTCGCCACCTTCATGGGTGCTGTGCAGCGCCTGATTCAGCACGGCGGGAATGCCAGTTACCTCAAACGCCACGTCCACGCCGCCACCGCTCAGTGATTGAATCGCTGCCACCGCATCCTCCTGCTGCGGATCAACCGCAATGGCCCCCAATGCTTCGGCCTTGGCTTTGCGGGAAGGCGCGACCTCTATAGCGTAAATTTTCGCAGCACCGGCGGCCTTAAGCGCTTCAATGGTCATTAGTCCAATGGGCCCCGCGCCGAATACCGCCGCACTGTCCCCAGCTTTCAGGCAGCTTTGGCGCACCGCATGCAGCGCTACCGCCGCGGGCTCTACCAGGGCGCCCTGTTCGAAGCTAAGATCATCCGGCAGTTTGTGCACCATATGCTCACCCATCACGGTGAACTCGGAAAAGCCGCCGCCGCCGCCCGAAAGTCCATGAAAGCCGAGCAAGGGCGTCAGGTTGTAGCGCTCCATCTGATAAGCGCCATCCTCGTTGGGGGAAAGAATCGGTTCAATGGCCACGCGATCGCCTACCTTCACCCGCGTTACCTTATCGCCGACCTCGACCACTTCCCCGGCAAATTCGTGGCCCATAATAATCGGTGCCTGCTCGCCACTGATCGGGTGCGGTTTATCAACCGGAATAAAAATCGGCCCGGCGGCATACTCGTGCAGATCACTGCCGCAGATGCCACAGGCGACGACTTTTACCTTCACCGCGTGGGGGTCGTTGATAGTGGGCACCGGCACTTGCTCGACGCGAAGATCCTTCGCTGCGTACCAAACTGCTGCTTGCATGCTTGCCTCACTCATGGGTTACCCTTCCTTGTTAAGACGTGTGGTGAACCGGCTGCAGACCATAGACAGGCGTTGCCAGCCCCTCCATGCGTGCCTTCAACTGCAGTGCCAGATAGTGTGAGTAGTGCCGCGACTGGTGCAGATTGCCGCCATGGAACCACAGCGCCTCCTGCTGGGTGGGTTTCCACATGTTGCGTAGCTCGCCCTCCCAGGGGCCAGGGTCCTTGGTGGTGTCGGAGCCCAAGCCCCAGCACTTGCCGACTTTATCCGCTACCTCCTGGGAGATAAGTCTGGCCGCCCAGCCGTTCATGGAGCCATAGCCAGTGGCATAAACGATCAAATCTGCCTCTAGCTCACTGCCATCGGTGAGGGTGATGGAGTGGGGATTGATGCGCTCAATGCCCACACCGCTGCGCAGCTTGATATCGCCATTGGCAACCAGATCACAGGCGCCCACATCGATGTAGTAACCCGAGCCCCGGCGCAGGTACTTCAAGAACAGGCCCGAGTCGTCGTCGCCAAAATCGAGCATAAAGCCCGCGTCTTCGAGCTTCTGATAGAACTCGGCGTCGCGCTGTTTGATCGCCTCAAACGCCGGGCGCTGAAAGTCCGGCAGCACCTTATAGGGGATCGAAGCAAAAATCAGATCAGCCTTGTCGTGGGTCAAGCCACTGGCCACCGCCTCTTCGGAGTAGAGCGGCCCCAACACCTCTTCCATCAGCGAATCCGACTTAACGATATGGGTGGATGAGCGTTGCAGCATGGTCACATCAGCATCGTGCTCCCATAACGCGGCGGCAATATCGTGGGCGGAGTTATTCGACCCCACGATGACGCACTTTTTACCGGTGTAAGCATCTGGACCCGGATGCTGGCTGGAGTGCTGCTGTTCGCCTTCAAAGTTTTCTGCACCGGCAAATGTCGGCACATTGGGCATCCCCGACATCCCGGTCGCCATGACTAGCTGCTTGGGCCGCAATGTGATCGCTTCGCCGTTGCGCTTGACGTTCACCACCCACTCCCCTGCGGCTTCGTCGAAGTGAGCATTCTGACACTCGGTGGAGCTCCAATAATTGAGCTCCATCACCTTTGTGTACATTTCCAGCCAGTCCCCCAGTTTGTCTTTGGGGGCAAACACCGGCCAGTTTTCAGGAAAAGGAATATAGGGAAGGTGGTCGTACCAGACGGGATCATGCAGGCAGAGCGACTTATAGCGATTTCGCCAGGAGTCCCCTGCACGCTCGTTGCGCTCGATAATAATGGTCGGCACGCCCATCTGCTTCAGCCGTGCCCCCAAGCCAATACCGCCCTGGCCGCCACCAATCACCACGCAGTAGGGCTGCTTTGTGTAACCGAGCTCCGCTTCTTCGCGCTGTCGTGCTTCCAGCCAGGTTTCACGCTGCTTATTGGCGCCGTGCTCAGCGCCTTTAGGACGGTGATGATTACGCGGCTCAGGGAAGTCGTGCAGGGACTGCATCGTGGTGAGCAGCGTCCAGCATTTACCCTCTTTCAGCCGCAGGTAGCCTTTACCGCTGGCGACCGCGGTCTCGAAGGTGAACCACGCTTCGGTGATATCGCCATTTTGGGTTGCTTCGCCTTCGAGTTGCCAGTTGGCCGGGCGCGTATTATCCAACGTAGCGTTCAGCATGGCCTGAATCTCGTCTTTACCTTCACAGGTTTTTAAATTCCAGGTAAAGGTAAGGAAATCGCGCCAATAGCACTCATCGCCAAATAGAGAGACTATCTGCTGAATATTCTTGGCTTGCAGTGCGGTGTCAAAGTTAGTCAGCCATGCTTGAACAATGGCCGTGGCGGTTGGCTGTGTCATATCGGTACTCCAGATCAGGTTTGTTATTGTTGAATCAACCATGATTCAACAAGTTCTAAGCACCCGCCGTGCCAAGTCACTTAAACACCACCTAAGATACTGATAAATAGACACATAATAGGCAGCCATAAAACACCGCAACGGTGTACACCTGTCACACCCTTTACACCCTGACGTTACAGGTGTAACTCACGACTAACGGTGTAATTCAGCCGCGTTGACACCTTACCCAAAGCGCATAGTCTGGAAGGACAACAACAAAGCGCGACGTGAGGAATACCATGCCGACCAACTCGCCCCTGCCTGCGCAGCTACGATCCGTTCAGCGCCAGCATATTGAGCATGTGTTTCAGCTCGGCGAAGGCCTGGATTCGCCCCATATACCCGCCCAGGAAATGATTCGCCATTCTTGGCTGCGCTGCTTGAACGAATACCAGTTGGACCCGACTCAACCACGACCCGCGCGCGTCGTGCCACAACAGACATTGCTGGAACACCGTGAATCGGTGGATGAATTGCTGCACGTGGCCCGAGCGGGGGTCGAGCAACTTTATGGACAAATTTCCCAGCTTGGTTATGTCCTGCTGCTTACCGACCAACGCGGTATCACAGTCGAGTTTCGCGGCGACCCACGCCAGGATCAGCAATTGCGTAAGGCCGGGCTCTACTTGGGCGCTGACTGGGACGAGCGCTTTGCAGGCACCTGCGCCGTAGGCACCTGCCTGCACGACCGACAGGCAATTATCTGTCACCGCCAGGAACACTTCGACGCCTCGCATATTTCGCTCACCTGCACCGCCGCGCCCATCGCCGACCCCCAGGGCAATGTAATGGCCGTGCTGGATATATCCGCACTGCAATCGCCTACTCAGCGTGAGAGCCAGAATTTCAGTCTCTCGCTGGTGACGCTCTACGCACGCATGATTGAAGACGCTTACTTTTTACAGCGCTATCGAGACTGCCTGATGGTGCGTCTGGATACGTCGCGGGAGTTTGTGCACGTCAACGGACGTGGGCTCATGGCCATTGAAGAGAACGGGCAAGTGATTGCCGCCAATGCGATAGGCCGGGAGTTGATCGCCGAACACCAGCGTCGCTGGCCACCCTGGTCGACAAGCCCTACGCCCATGCTGGGAGAATTATTCGAGTGTGAAATTACCGATGTCTTGAGCATCAACAGCGCCACCGACGACCAGATTCGCGCCTTTCGGGCCCGTGCCAGCAACACCATATACTTTATTAGCCTGCTGGAACCCAAGCGCCCCCGCTCGAGCCAGCCGACAAAACCGGCCAGCGCCTCACTGCCAGAATCGCTGGCGCGCTTAGGCGCGGATGACCCCGCCATGCGCAAGGTACAGAAACTCGCTGAACGGCTGCGTAATGAAACCAGCGTCAATGTACTGATTAGCGGAGAAACCGGCACCGGCAAAGAGGTCATTGCCCGCGCCCTCCACGAAAGCGGTAACCGTGCAAACTATCCGTTTATTGCGGTGAACTGTGCCGCTATCCCCGAAGCACTCATCGAAAGCGAGCTGTTTGGTTACGAACCAGGCGCCTTTACCGGCGGGCGCGCCAAGGGGATGCGCGGGCTGATTCCCCAGGCCCACGGCGGCACGCTGTTTCTGGATGAAATCGGCGATATGCCGCTGTCACTGCAAACCCGGCTGCTGCGCGTACTGGCAGAACGGGAAGTCATGCCGCTGGGTGCCAATACGCCTGTAAAGGTCGATATTCGGGTCATTACCGCCACCCACCGCAATATCGATGCAATGATTCAGCAGGGCGAGTTCCGCGAAGACCTCTACTACCGCCTTAACGGGGCTCAACTGCGCCTGCCCGCGCTGCGTGAACGTGCCGATAAGCTCTACGTGATTCGCCAGGTGTTTAACGATGTGGTCAGCGAACGCGGCGGCAGCCCCTCACCCAGGCTAAGGGCCGATGCCATCAGCGCCCTGCTCGCCTACGCTTGGCCGGGCAATATCCGCCAGCTAAAAAATGCACTGGCGTTTGCCCTGGCCACCTCGGAAAGCGACGAAATCACCGTTCACGATCTGCCCGAGCAGTGCCTTGGCCAACGGATCACGCGGCAGGCATCTCCACTGTCTTCGGAAACGAATCACGATACCGATTCCACACTGCTGACAATCCTGAAGGAGCAGCACTGGAACATAAGCGCTGTGGCTCGCGCGCTAGGGGTTTCTCGGCCCACGATCTACCGGCAAATGCAGCGCCAAGGCATCGTGCCACCGAATTGGCAGGCGTGACAAAGAGTGGCAGAGGAGAGTATAGCCCTTTAGGCTGGACGAAAGATGTCTAACGCCAAACCATCGATATGCCGGTAATGGCGATCATTGGCGGTTAGCAAGGGCACGCCAAGTTCCATGGCCGTCGCAGCAATGAGCGCATCCGCCATTTGCATGTTATGGCTAAGCGCATAACTTTCGACCAGGAAGGTGGCACGCGACGAGGTACCTTCGTCCAAATGGACTATTTTTGCCTGCCAATAATGCAGCGCTTGACGCAGTTGATTGAGTTCCTGCTTGTCGCGCATGCCCTGCACCAACTCCATATAACTCACTGCGGACAGCGAAAAGCCCGGTAAATCATCCAGGCGTTCCGCCGCCGCCGTATTACCGCGCAGATTCCAGATCAGTACGTCGGTGTCGACCAGCATCACTCACCCACCTCGAACGTACGCGGCGCACGTAGACGCCGAACCTGTGACTCAACATCGTTGCCGTTCGAGGAGTCCTGATCAGCCCATAACCCGAAGGCAGGGTTACGGGCTGGACGCGTTTCCAGACCGCTCTCATCGAGACCCACCAGCCGAGCACAAGGCTTGCCGCGATAAGTGATGTCGACGGTTTCTCCACGCTGTGTCGCCGCTAAGAGCGCCTTGGTCTGTAAACGCAGTTGCTTTACGTTGGCATGCATGGCGTAACCTCTCGTTATACGCTGTCCTTATTCCTATTATGGCAACTATGACAGTTGCCGACTCACTAAGTTACTCAAGCAAGTGTAACTTTACCAATAACGCTAAACCACCCATTGGCCTCGAAGGTGGCCCTCACGTACACTTGTTTGAATCCTTTAACACGCATTCGACAAGCCGAGGCTCCTTCCATGGCGTTTGACTCCACCTCTTCCTATATTGCCACTGATGCGCTCAAGCAGGCGGTGAATGCTGCCGTGGTGCTAGAGCGCCCGCTGTTGATCAAGGGCGAACCGGGCACCGGCAAAACCCTGCTGGCCGAAGAACTGGCCGAGTCGCTCGGTACCCAGCTAATCACCTGGCATATCAAGTCCAGCACCAAAGCGGCCCAGGGGCTTTATGAGTACGATGCCGTCAGCCGCCTGCGCGATTCACAGCTGGGTGTTGAAGGCGTAGAGAACGTCGCCAACTACATCAAGCCCGGCAAGCTGTGGGAAGCGTTCAGCACTGGCGAGCGGGTGGTGTTGCTGATCGACGAGATCGACAAGGCCGATATCGAATTCCCCAACGACCTGCTCCAGGAGCTGGATCGGATGGAGTTTCACGTTTACGAGACCGGCGAAACCATCCGCGCCGAGTATCGCCCGATCATCGTCATCACCTCCAACAACGAAAAAGAGCTGCCGGATGCGTTCCTGCGCCGCTGTTTCTTCCACTACATCGAATTCCCCGACCGCGAGACCATGCAGGCGATCGTCGACGTCCACTTTCCAGATATTGCCCCCAAGCTGGTCAGCGAGGCCCTGGAAGTCTTTTTTGAGCTTCGCCAGGCGCCCGGACTGAAAAAGAAGCCGTCTACTTCTGAGCTGGTGGACTGGCTGAAACTGTTGATGGCGGATGAGCTGGCTCAGGAAGCGCTGTATAACCGCGACCCGTCAAAAGCACTGCCGCCCATGGCCGGTGCCCTGGTCAAAAACGAGCAGGATACTCAGTTGCTTGAACGCCTGGCATTCATGATGCGCCGCCAGAAAGGCAGAGGCCGCTAAGCCATGTTCATCGGCTTGTTTGAAACATTAAAACGCGCAGGCGTGCCGGTCTCGCTGCGCGAGCTACTTGATCTTCACGCCGTGGTGGAGCGCGGCGTGGTGTTCGCCGATATGGAAGCGTTTTATCAGGTGGCCCGTACGGTGATGGTCAAGGATGAGCGCTACTTCGACCGCTTTGACCGTGCCTTCGCCGCCTGGTTTAAAGGCCTCGAGGACATGGACGCCGCCATTGAAGCGCTGATCCCCGACGACTGGCTGCGCCGTGAGTTCGAGAAGCAGCTGACGGAGGAAGAAAAAGCCAAGATCGAATCCCTAGGCGGCCTGGAAGAGCTCATTGAGACGTTCAAGAAACGCCTGGAGGAGCAGAAAGAACGCCACGCAGGCGGCAATAAATGGATCGGTACCGGCGGCACCAGCCCCTTTGGCGCCTACGGCTACAACCCGGAAGGCATTCGCATCGGTCAGGATGGCTCGCGCCACCGGCGCGCCACCAAGGTGTGGGACGAGCGGCGCTTTCGCGACTACGATGACTCGCTGGAGCTGGGCACGCGGAATATCAAAATGGCGCTGCGCCGCCTGCGCAAGTTTGCCCGCCAGGGGGCGCTTGAAGAATTCGACGTGGATAGCACCATTCGCGAAACCGCCAAGGACGCCGGGCTGCTCAACGTACAGATGCGCCCTGAACGCCACAACGCGGTGAAGGTGCTGTTGTTTCTGGATGTCGGCGGCTCAATGGACGACCATATTCGCGTCTGTGAAGAGCTGTTTTCGGCGGCCCGCTCCGAGTTCAAGCACCTGGAGCACTACTACTTTCACAACTGCCTTTACGAAGGCGTTTGGCGTAACAACCGACGCCGCGGCAGCGAGCGCATCCCGACCATGGAGGTGCTGCATACCTACGGCGCGGATTATCAGGTCGTGATTGTCGGCGATGCGGCCATGTCGCCTTATGAAGTGACCCATCCAGGCGGCAGCGTGGAGCACTTCAACGACGAACCCGGCGGCCTGTGGCTAAAGCGCCTGTGCGAAACCTTCCCGCGCCTGGCATGGCTTAATCCCATGCCCCCAAGGGGCTGGGAGTACACCTACTCGACGCAGCTTATCCGCGAGATCATCGACGACCGCATGTACCCCATGACCATGGAAGGACTGGAAACCGCCATGCGGGAACTGGCGAAAAAGTAGCCGCTTGGTCACGGTATGATTGGCCTTTAAAAGGCCTCAGGGAAATGTGCCAGGCCATCGACAAATAACTGTTTAGCCTGTTCAAACGCTGCCGGGTCATGCTTGAAACGGCGTAAAATCAGCGCCTCGTCAATGGCCGCCGTCGCGGTGAGCTCCTCGACGGTATTGGCCGGGTGGCGAGCGCCTAACCCGATACGCTGACCCTCGGTACCGTCCAGCCAGCGCTTAATGCCGCACTGCTGATAAAACGCTTCCTGTTCAGCGTCGCCAGCATCAACACGCAGCGGCGCTTTAAGCGCCAGTTCGCTTATTAGCCACACCTTGGCCTGGGGAGCCTCCAGGTCGCAGGCGTGGGTCAGTGCCATCCCTTCGCCCTCTTCGTCCAATACCAGCAGCGCGAGAGCCTGGGGCTTGCCTTCGCCGTCAACCGCCGCCACCAGGCGCGCGGCTTCTTCGGTCAGGAGCACATTGCGTGTGCCGGTAAATACCACGAGCGGCGTCAGCCCGGCGGATTGGCCATAAACCTCTGCGCACAGCCGTGCCAGGCAGGCATCCTGCTGTGCTTTCTGGTCTATTTGGATTACTTTCATGAGGTCCCCCGCTCGCCAAAAGCGGCAAGCCTAGTGTAAACAAAGCTATTTTAACAGCGCCACGCAACATGAACCTAGCGAGTGTTAACGTGTCGGACTCTTAACCAGTCACCATAAAAGGATGATTATGACGACATTTATGAACGACCCCACCATGCCCACACCGAGTTTCCCGGGAAGTCATATGGTGATGGATGATCGCTATGTGTTTCTTTCCGGGCTGACGGTTTCTGACCTGTCGAACGGCCATGCGGCCAAGGGCGACGTCAAGGAAGAAACCCGGTTAGTGATGCGCGCCATTTTACGCATGCTGGAAATGGAAGGCGGCAGCCTGGAAGACGCGCTACGCGTGGACGTTCACCTGACTGACCTGAACACCATCAACGACATGGACAGCGTCTATGCCGAGTTCTTCGAGCCGGGCCGCTACCCAGCCAGAACCTGTACCGAATCGCCCAATATCTGTGGTGGCTGCCACGTCGAGATCACCGTGATGGCGACGCGCCAGCTCCCAAAAGAGCAATAAGCGCCTCGATATCCAGGTGCGCCTCTAACGTATCGGCCAGACGGTCCAGCTCTCGCTCGCGATGGGCGCGATAGTCCAGCCGCTGGGCCCCTGACAATCCCAGGCGCGCTAACAGCGCCTGGCAAGCCTCTGAGTGATCAAACAGGCCGTGCAGATAAGTGCCCATCACCTGCCCATCGTCGCTGACGGCGCCATCAAGGTGGGTGCCTAGATCAAACAGCGGCTGCCCCAGCGCAGCGCCTTCGCTCACGCCATTATGAATTTCGTAGCCCGTGACACTCGCCCCTTCGGCCACCGTCACGCCACTCACATTGCGTAGCTGTTTGCCCGCCACCATGCGCGTGGTGAGGGATAGCAGTCCCAACCCCATGACACGCTCGGCCTTGCTCTCCAGGCCGTCAGGGTCCTCCACCCACTCGCCGAGCATTTGAAAACCACCACAAATACCCAGCACCTTGCCGCCGTAGCGCAGGTGACGCTGAATTGCCCTGTCCCAACCCTGGCGCTTTAACCATGCCAGATCACTCGCCGTACTTTTACTGCCCGGCAGGATAATCACATCGGCCGCAGGAATCGGCTCGTCTGCGCCGACAAAGGTGAGGTTTACCTGGGGATGCAAACGCAATGGATCAAAATCGGTGTGATTGCTGATGCGGGGCAACGCGGGCACCACGACGTTGAGCGACTCCCCCTGGGTAGGCGCGTGGGTCAGGCCGATGCTGTCTTCGGCATCCAGCAGCAACCCTTGAAGGTAGGGCAAGGTGCCCAATACAGGCTTGCCGGTGTGTGCCGTCAGCCACTCAATGCCTGGGGTTAACAAGCTCATGTCGCCACGAAAGCGGTTGATCACAAACCCTTTCATACGCGCCTGCTCGCTTTCGCTCAGCAGCGCAAGCGTCCCCACCAACTGAGCAAACACCCCGCCTCGCTCAATATCGCCCACCAGTATTACCGGGCAGTCAGCCGCTTCGGCAAAGCCCATATTGGCGATGTCACCCTTGCGCAGGTTGATCTCAGCGGGGCTGCCCGCGCCTTCGGCGATAATCACATCGAAGCGGGTTTCCATCGCCTGCCACGCGGCCATCACGCTCTCTTTGGCGGTGCGCTTGAAGGCGTGGTAATCCATGGCGTCCATATAGCCGTAGACCTTGCCGCGTAAAATCACCTGCGAACCACGATCGCTTTCCGGTTTGAGCAACACCGGGTTCATATCGCTGTGTGGCTTAACGCCAGCGGCCTGGGCCTGCAGCGCGGTGGAGCGGCCAATTTCGCCACCATCCTCGGTAACCGCGCTATTGAGCGCCATGTTCTGGGGCTTGAATGGCGCCACCGATATGCCACGCCTGGCCAACGCACGGCAGAGCGCAGCCACCACGGTGCTTTTGCCCGCATCCGAGGTGGTGCCCTGAATCATCAGTGTGGCCATAAGGAAGTCTCGTCCAGGTAAACAAGAGCGAGACTGTAGCGGCCTCCAGAAATCAGCGCAATGTAAGCAAGCAAAACAGCCTCCTTTTCATTAGCTCTCGAGCTTCATGGTGATTAATCGCCTTGTCATCATAATCACGCTAAAAATACATATTCCCGCCATTTAGCCGTCACATACCCGCTCTAGGCTAATACCCAATAAATGAGATCGATCTCATTGCACTGACAACAGGTATTCCCATGGCAGATTTACTCACTGTGGCCAAACTCGCCGGCGTCTCTCGGGCAACCGCAGCGCGGGCTTTTTCAAGCCCCGAGCTGGTACGCCCAGCGACCCGGGAGCGCGTTTTTAACGCGGCCCAGCAACTGGCGTTCAGGCCCAATAAGGTTGCCCAACAGCTTCGCTCGCAGGCCACGCAGATGATTGGCGTAATGGTACCCAGCCTCGACAACCCGGTATTTGCCGAACAGCTGCAAGCCATGGAAGTGGCTGCCCGTGCGGCGGGGTACTCACTGATCGTTACCACCAGCGAATACTCACCCAGCCGCGAGAGTGAGATTGTCGAGGAGATGCTGCGCCAGCGCGCCGACGGCTTGGTGCTTACCGTGGCGGAAGCGGATAACAGCGCCGTGCTGGACAAGCTGCGCTTGGAAACCACTCCCTGCCTGCTGGTCTACAACCCGCCGGGCAGCAGCGGCTTCCCCTCGGTGGGCGTCGACAACCGTGCCGCCAGCGCCGATGCCACCCGCCACTTGATCGCCCTGGGCCATGAGCGAATTGGCATGGTCGCTGGCCCGCTACTGCAGTCAGACCGCGCCCAACAACGCTTTGAAGGTTACTGCCGTGCGATGGACGAAGCGGGGCTGATACCGCGCCCGCTGGTAGAAATGGCCCACCATACCCAAGCAGATCTGACCCGCCTCACCTCAGCGTTACAAGGCGCTGATGCTCTCACGGGAGTGATCTGCACCAACGACCTGCTCGCCATCAGCCTGATGGGCGAACTTCAGCGCGCCGGATTTAGGGTACCTGATGACCTTTCCGTCATGGGCTTTGATGGGATCGCCCTGGGCAAGCACCTCTACCCGTCGCTATGCACCATTGAGCAGCCTCGCGCCGAGATCGGGCGCTGTGCTGTTCACACCCTGTTAGCCATGATTCGGGGAGAGCGCTGCGCGCCCGCCCCCCTGCCCCACGCACTGCGTAAGGGCGAAAGTGCCGGAACCCCGGCATCCCGCTAGTCCACGTTCGGTACGTTAGAGAGGAGCACAGCATGAACCTTAAGCGTCTTTATCAAGCGGTATTGGCCACGGCAGTCATCAGCACATCGGGGAGCGTTTTGGCGCAATCAAGCGACAACGCGATCTGCTACAACTGCCCGCCAGAGTGGGCAGACTGGGGCACTCAGCTGCGTTTGATTGAGCAGGAGACCGGCATTCGCGTGCCCCAAGACAACAAAAACTCCGGCCAGTCATTAGCCCAACTGGTCGCCGAAGCGGATAGCCCGGTGGCGGATGTCGTCTACTACGGGGTGACCTTCGGTATTCAGGCCATGGAAGAAGA
The DNA here is from genome assembly GCF_001663515.1 of Halomonas sp. G11. NCBI lineage: Bacteria > Pseudomonadati > Pseudomonadota > Gammaproteobacteria > Oceanospirillales > Halomonadaceae > Halomonas > Halomonas sp. G11. The sequence continues at coordinate 55,766 of NZ_LYXG01000017.1, read as the reverse complement.
TGTGGTAACGCCCTACCAGCCTGCCCACTGGGACGAGATTCCCGACGGCTTGAAAGATCCCGAAGGCAACTGGTTTGCCATTCACTCCGGCACCCTCGGTTTTATGGTCAATGCCGATGCCTTGGATGGCGCCCCGGTGCCCACCTCCTGGGAAGACCTGCTCAAGCCCGAGTATCGCGGCATGGTGGGCTACCTTGACCCGGCCAGCGCCTTTGTCGGCTACGTCGGTGCTGTGGCAGTCAACCAAGCCATGGGCGGCGATCTAAACGATTTCACCCCGGCGATCGACTACTTCAATCAGCTGGCCGAAAACGACCCTATCGTGCCCAAGCAGACCAGCTATGCACGGGTGCTTTCCGGCGAGATCCCGATTCTGCTTGATTACGACTTCAACGCTTACCGCGCACGCCACAGCGATGGCGCCAACGTGGAGTTCGTAATTCCCGAAGAGGGCAGCGTGGTGGTGCCTTACGTCATGAGCCTGGTAAAGGATGGCCCCAACCCCGAGAACGGCAAACAGGTGCTTGATTTCGTGCTCTCGGATCAAGGCCAGGCGGTATGGGCAGATGCCTACCTGCGCCCCGTGCGCGCCAGCGCCATCTCCCCTGAAGCACGCGAAGTCTTTCTGCCCGACAGCGAGTATGCCCGCGCCGAAGCACTCGACTACAACGCCATGGCGGCTGCCCAGCGAAGCTTCTCCGAGCGGTATCTGTCGGAGGTGCGTTAATCATGACAGTGGCAACCAAGCAGCCTTCCGGGGCTGCTTCTTATCTCAGTCGACCGCCTGCGATGGCAGGGCCAGCCCAGCGTAAACGCCTGATCGTGCTGTTCGCCCTGCTGCCTGCGCTGGTGATTTTCTGCGCCTTTTGGTTACTGCCTTTTTCACGTCTGATCATGATGGGTGCCGGAGCAGACCCAAGCAGTGGCATCAGTGCTTATCTGACCATTCTCACCCATCGGCAGTACTTGATCAGTCTGGCGACCACCGTTGGTCTCTCGCTGGTAGTGTCACTGGTAGCGGTGGCCATTGCCGGTGTTGCCGGTTTTTTTCTCGCCCGGCAGCGTTTTTTTGGCAAGTCCATACTCGTGGCTATCCTCACCTTTCCGCTGGCCTTTCCTGGCGTCGTGGTGGGCTTTCTGGTCATTATGCTGGGCGGCCGCCAGGGTGCCCTGGCGCAAACCAGCCTATTGCTGTTTGGCGAGCGCTGGATGTTTGCCTACTCGCTGGCCGGGCTCTTTATTGGCTACCTCTACTTCTCCATTCCTCGTGTGATCACCACGGTAATGGCTGCCTGCGACAACCTGGATCAAAGCCTTGAAGAAGCCGCCCGCTCGTTAGGGGCTAACACCTGGCAGGTCACCAAAGACGTGATTATTCCAGGCATTGCCCCTGCACTGCTATCAACCGGTGCCATCTGCTTTGCGACCAGCATGGGCGCCTTTGGCACGGCGTTTACCCTGGGTACGCGGCTAAGCATCCTGCCACTCAATATCTACGGCGAATTCACCAACTACGCCAACTTCGCCATGGCGGCTGCGCTTTCGGTGGTGCTGGGTGCGATCACCTGGATGGCGTTAAGCCTTGCCCGTCGGTTGGCAGGCGGCAATCTGGGAGCTTCCGTATGAAATCGCGCCTACGCTTTGTTCTGCAACTCAGTTTCACCCTACTGGTGTGCTTATTCATGATCGTGCCCGTGGCCATGTCGGTGATGGCGGGGCTGACCGAGAACTACTTTGTCGGCCTTGAAAGCGGGCTGACTCTGCGCTGGGTCGATGAAGTGTGGCACCTCTACGCCGACACCATCTGGCTATCGATTAAACTGGCGCTCGCCTGCTTATTGATCACTATCCTGATTGGCGTACCCGCCGCCTATGGCCTGCTGCGCAGCCGTCGCCGCTGGGCCAATGCGCTTGAAGAACTCCTACTGCTACCAGTTGCCGTGCCTGGGCTGGCCACCGCGCTTGCCCTACTGCTTGCCTATGGCAGCTACCGTGAATTTCGTGGCAGCTGGCTATTTATTCTTGTTGGCCATGTGCTGTTTACCTTGCCCTTTATGGTGCGCGCGGTGCTCTCCGTGATGCAAACCGCCAAGCTTCCCCAACTGGAAGAAGCCGCCGCCAGCTTAGGCGCCAGTTTTCGGCAACGCTTTTTCGGGGTGGTCATCCCCAACTGTATGAGCGGTATTTTGGCGGGGGCGCTGATGGTGGTCACCCTATCGATCGGTGAATTCAACATTACCTGGATGCTGCATACCCCATTAACCAAAACGCTACCGGTCGGCTTAGCCGACAGCTATGCCTCGATGCGCCTTGAAATCGGCTCAGCCTACACGCTGATATTTCTGGTGATGGTGGTGCCCTTGCTAGTGGCGATTCAGTGGGCAGGCCGACTCACCGAGCAGCGCCGCTAAGTTTTATTATTTGAGAATCCGTTATGAGTTCATCTGTCAGCATTACGCTACACCAATGCAGCCGCACCTTCGCTGGCGGCAACACAGCGCTACAGCCGCTTGATTTACAGGTTAACGCGGGCGAAACCCTGGTACTGCTGGGCCCTTCCGGCTGCGGCAAAACCACCACCTTGCGTATTATCAGCGGCCTGGAAAGCCCCGACAAAGGTGGGCAAGTACTGTTTGGCGAGCGCGATGTCACTGCCCTGCCGATTGAGAAGCGCGATGTAGGAATGGTGTTTCAAAACTATGCGCTGTTTCCCAATATGAGCGTTGCCGACAACATTGCCTACGGGCTAAAAATACAGCGTTTGCCACGGGCAGAGATTGCCCAAAGGCTTGACGAAGTGATGCGCATGGTCGACTTGCAAGGCTTTGGTGATCGGCGTATCGACGCCCTCTCCGGCGGGCAAAAACAGCGCGTCGCCCTCGCCCGTGCGATTGCCGTGCGCCCCAAGGTACTGCTGTTTGACGAGCCATTGGCAGCCCTTGATGCCAAACTGCGCGACCGCCTGCGCATCGAAATTGGCCAGCTGCTGCGTGAATTGGGCACCACGGCAGTCTACGTCACCCACGACCAGAATGAGGCAATGGCTCTGGGTGACCGCATCGCGGTAATGCAAGCCGGACGCATTGCCCAATTAGGCACGCCCCAAGAGATTTACCACCAGCCAGCCAATGCCTTTGTGGCCGATTTTATTGGTGCAGTTAACTGCCTGGACGTGATCAGCACACGTGCCGATGGGGGATTGGCCGTCCATGGCGGTGAACTCCGAGCCTCACATTTGCAGGGAGTATCCACTGTCTACTGCCGACCAGAAGATATTCAGGTAGTGCCCCTTGACCACGCCGATATAAAAGGCACGGTAGTGCAAAGCATTTTCCTGGGTCAGAGCCAGCGCCTGATGGTCGATACCGGCAATGCCTCACCACTCCAGATTGAGGCACCTTCCCGCCAGCAGTGGCCAAACGGTAGCGCGATTGGCCTGGCACTCCCCTCCCATGTGGTTTTTCACCCGGATAAGCCCACTGCCCCGGTTGATGCCAAGGAGGCGACCAATGACTGACATTCAGAAAGACCCTCATACCCAGCCATGCCTTATCGCCCAGATTAGCGATCCGCATATCAAGGCGGGCGGGAAACTCTCTTACCGCCAGGTAGATACCGCCAATGCGCTGCGGCAAGCAATCAGCACGCTAAATCAGCTAGCGCCGCGGCCCGACCTGGTGCTAATTAGCGGCGACCTGGTTGATTTTGGCCACCCTAGCGAGTACGCCACCTTTAAGCAGATTCTGGCTGAGTTAATGCTGCCCGTGTACTTGATCCCTGGCAATCATGATGACCGCGAGCATCTACGCGCCGCCTTTCCCGAGCACCGTTATCTGTTTCAGCACCGCGACTATTTACACTGGGTCGTGGATGACTATCCGGTACGCATTGTAGGGCTCGACTCATCGGTACCGGGCAACCCCCACGGGGAGCTAAGCGATGAGAGCCTGCAGTGGCTGGATACAACGCTGGCGGAGCAGCCCGGTAAACCGACGCTGGTCATGGTGCATCACCACCCGTTCGTGAGTGGCATCGACCATATGGATCGCCAGCCGCTGAAGCGACCGTCGGCGCTCGCCGACGTCATCGCCAAACATGCCCAGGTCGAGCGCCTGCTCTGCGGGCATCTGCACCGGAGCATTCAAGCCCACTTTGCTAACACCCTGGCGATGAGCTGCCCCGGGGTCTCCCACCAGGTGAGTTTGGATCTCTCTCCAGACGGCCCCGCCCACTTCCAGCTTGAGCCTCCCGGTTACCTGCTGCACCAGTGGTCGGCAACTAACGGCATGGTGACGCACCAAGGGTTTATCGAGCACTACCCAGGCCCTTTCCCGTTTTATGATGCCAGTGGGTTAATTGATTAAGACGTGGCCATGGGAGAAAGCGATTCGTTGTTGACCGTTGCCAACTCCCAGGCTTGCACCATCTGCTTTTTCGTGGGGCCCCAGCGGTAGCCGCCTAGCGCGCCACTTTGTTGGATTACCCGGTGACAGGGAATCCATAGCGCGATGGGGTTGGCACCTACCGCATTGCCCACCGCGCGCGAGGACTTGGGCGTGCCCAGTGCCTGGGCAATGTGCGAATAGCTGGCCAGCTGGCCTTCTGGAATGGTCAGCAGCGCCCGCCATACGGCGATTTGGAAGTTGGTGCCGGTCACATGCAGCGACAAAGTGGCAGAGGCATCGCCTGACCTGTTGAAAAGCGCTTCCACCGCAAAACGCGTGGCGTCAGGATCGTGATGAAGCGTGGAAAGTGGCCACTCTTTGCCAAGCCGTGCCAGTAACTCGTCGGCACTGGTGGCATCGACAAACCCCATGCGGCAGATACCCCGAGGCGTGACCGCCACGAACAAGCTGCCCAGCAGCGTGGCATGAACGCCGTAAGCAATCTCGACGCCCTGCCCCTGGCGCTTGTGCTCTCCCGGTGTGACCGCGTCCAGCTGCACAAAGTGATCATAAAGCCGCGAACCACCGCTAAGCCCCAGCGTATGGGCGATATCCAGCAGTGAGCTAGAGGATGCCATCAACTGCTTGCCACGCTCCAGGGTCAGCGCCTGCAAAAAACGCTTGGGGCTGATCCCGACATAACGGCAGAACAAACGCTGAAAGTGAAAGGCACTCAAATGAACGTGAGCGGCCACCGCTTCCAGCTTGGGCTGCGCGGCCGCATGGGCCACCATGTAATCCATGGCTTTCTCGATACGCTCATAGTCGTTCATTGTCGTCTCTCACATCGTCGTATTAACCGTTACCTTCACAGCCTATGCGCTCACAGGCGAGTTGCCGACCCGAATCTTGCTGACTGCAATAGCAGACAGTGCCCGGATTTTTCGCTAGGGTTATTGCCCGCCTCAACTGACGGTCACGATACGCCCATGCAAGCCTTGATCGACGACATTGCCGCCACCATGGCGAGCACAGACGAACGTGGCAAAGTAGCGGACTATATCCCCGAGCTCGGCCACGTTGACCCAAAACAGTTTGCCATTTCCCTGGCCACCGTGGATGGCAAGGTGTACTCGGCGGGCTGCGCGACCACGCCCTTCTCCATCCAGAGTATCTCCAAGGTATTCACGCTGACCATAGCGCTTGGGCAAGTGGGTGATTCGCTGTGGTCGAAAGTGGGCCGCGAGCCCTCGGGCGATCCGTTCAACTCCATCGTTCAGCTGGAGCATGAAAGCGGCAAGCCGCGTAATCCGTTCATCAATGCCGGGGCCATTGCGGTAGTCGATGCGATCATGATGGGCCACGAACCCAAAGAGACCCTGGGCGAGATTCTCAGCTTTGTGCGCTATATCGCCGACGACGACAGCATCTACTTCGACCATGCGGTGGCTGCCTCAGAGATGGCCCACCGTGACCGCAACGCCTCACTGGCGCATTTCATGAAAGCCTTCGGGCATCTACGTCACGATGTCGATAAGGTGCTGGGCACCTACTTTCACCAGTGCGCCATTGCCATGAGCTGTGAACAGCTCGCTCATGCGGGGCTATTTCTGGCGTCCGATGGTATCAACAAGCCCAGCGGCATTCGGGTGGTGGCTTCCCAGCGGGCCCGACGAATCAACTCGTTGATGATGATGTGCGGCCACTACGACGCCTCCGGCGAATTTGCCTTTCGTGTCGGCTTACCGGCTAAAAGCGGCGTGGGCGGCGGCATACTGGCGATCGCGCCGGGCCACGGGGCGATCGCCGTCTGGTCACCGGGGCTCGATGCCTACGGCAATAGCCTGCTAGGCACCCAGGCGCTCGAAATGTTTGTCCAGAAAACTGGCTGGTCGGTGTTTGGCCATTAATGGCAAGCGTTCAGGCGGCCACGCCATCACCCAACGCCCAGGCCACCGCACGCTGGGCGTGGATCTCGGTAGTGTCAAAAAGCGCGACCGGCGTATCGCTCTGGTTAATCAGCAAACCAATCTCGGTGCAGCCTAGAATCACGCCTTGCGCGCCCCGCGCTGAAAGCGTCGCCACCACGTCCAGATAAGCCTCTTTCGAGGCGGGGTTGATCGTCCCCCGGCATAGCTCCTGATAGATCACGCGATGAATGACCTCACGCTGCTCGGGCTCAGGCACGATGACCTCAATCCCCCGCGCCTCCAGTCGCTGCCGATAGAAGGGTTGCTCCATGGTGAACTGGGTACCTAGCAGGCCAACGCGGTCTATCCCCTGCTGGGCCAGAATATCGGCAGTCGCCTCGGCAATATGCAAAAGCGGCAGGCCTGATGCGGCCTCCACCTCGGCAGCTACTTTATGCATGGTATTCGTGCCGATCACCAGAAAATCCGCCCCCGCTGCCGCCAGCGAGCAGGCCGCATTCGCCAGGATGTCCGCCATCGCCTCCCAGTCGCCCTGGCGCTGAAGCGTTTCGATCTCGGCAAAATCCACGCTATAGAGCACTATTTTCGCCGAGTGAAAGCCCCCCAGTTTCTCCGCGACACCTTGATTGAGCATACGGTAATAGGTCTGCGTGGATTCCCAGCTCATGCCTCCGAGCAAGCCGATGGTTTTCATACCCCTTTGCCTCCTTTCGATAAATTCAAAGCGCCCTTGCCAGCTTTAAAGATACTTAACATTAGCTAAAAAGCTATTCGCAGATCAATTTTGTGCAATCTACTTGCCACACGCCACTGCACACTCCTTGCACGACCAAGGAGGATGACAATGAACGCTTCACTACTGCCCCTGCTTCTACCCATGTCCGCATTTGCCCTTGCCGCGTCCATTTCGCCAGGGCCAGTCAATATCGTTTGCTTGAGCAGCGGCACCCACTACCCCATTAGCCAGGGCCTTGTCTTTGTAACGGGCGCCACACTAGGTTTCATCGCCCTGTTTTTGGGGATTGGCGCAGGCCTTTATTCGCTGCTGCAAGTGGTGCCGCTACTGGAAGATATTTTACGCTGGGCGGGCATCCTGTTTTTGCTTTATCTCAGCTATCAACTTTTCCAGCACGATGGACGCCTGCACGAGCAAGGCGCCGAGAAAGCGCCAGGGTTTATGTCGGGCGCGATGATGCAGTGGCTTAATCCCAAGGCATGGCTGGCGTCTGCGGCTGGTATTGGTGCCTACACCAGCGGTGACGCCCCCTACCAGCTTTGGCTGTTCGCGGGGCTCTACCTGCCTATTTGCTGGCTATCGCTTGCCAGTTGGGTATACGCAGGGGCTTTTCTCAAACGCTATGTTCACCGCCCTTCCATTCTGCTAACGGTTAACCGCTTGTTGGCGGCATGTTTGGCCGCCAGTGCTATCTACTTATTGATTGAGTAGCGGGTAGCGGTACTGGTTGGGTGTTGCTGCCACCAGCCGCTTAAAGGTTCGCTGAAAGTGGGGTTGGTCATTAAAGCCAGCGTTCAACGCCGCCTCGACAATAGGTTGCCCTTGCTTTAGTGCCTCTTGCCCCATCTGGATGCGTTGATTAATCAAGTAGGCATGGGGCGTTAGCCCGTAATGCTGTTTGAACGCGCGGATTAGATGACCCGCACTGTAACCGGACTGCTGGCATAAGCTTTCAAGCGAAATGTCGGCGGTACAATTATTACGTAAATAGACGGCAACCTGCTCTAGCGTGCTGGACGCTTCCGGCAATGCCGCAGGAGGCGCGTGGGCAAGCGCCTGCATAAAGCTAGACAGGTAGTCAGTTAGTACTGCTTGCTTATCGTCAATCGCTTGTCGCTCATCCAGCAGGCAGGACGCCATATCGCAATACGCTGCATAAAGCTCAGGTTGGGTAAGCACAGCGGTGGCAATGTCTTGCCAGTCAGGCGCATCCAGCAGCCCCAACTGATAGCGCAAGCTACTCAGCCAGGCGGTATCGACGTAGAGCATCAGGTACGCCCAGGGCTGATTCTCGATGGGGTTACAGGCATGCACCCAATGCGGGTTCATCATCACCAAGTCACCCGCGCTAATCTGATAGGTCGTATCGCGGTAACGAAAGGTACTTCTGCCTGCGGTAACGGCACCCAGCGACCAGTGCACGTGACTGTGAGGCGCATAGCAGACTTGCCGCGCATCACTGATCTTACGCAACTCTACATGGGGCATGCGCTGATCGCGCCAGAAAAGCGGAGAAGACGATGGACTCATGCGCTACTCAAACAATTCAAATAATGGAAAAAGGAAAAGACAGCCCCGCCCCGCTCAACTCGTCAGCACGGCTTGCTTCGCCTAAGCTGGACAATAGCATGGCGCAGACACAGTATAGTCCCCGCTCATTCAAGTTGCTTATGGATAATTGGCAACAGCCTTATTGGTCAGGAGGACACCATGGCAAGCTCTACGGCCGCACCCGACCACCGCGATGCCATCAGCGCATTCGCCCGGATGGGCTATGCATCCCGCGGCGTGGTTTACGTTCTGGTGGGGGGATTGGCGGCGCTCACCGCCATAGATCAGGGCGGCCAGGCGGAAGGCAGCCGTGGCGCGCTGGAAGCCGTGCTGGGGGCGCCGTTCGGCAAGGTGATGCTGGGCATTATCGCCATGGGGCTGCTTGGGTACGCCATGTGGCGCTGCATACAGGCCTTCAAGGACCCCGACCGCCACGGCACCAGCGCCAAAGGGCTGGTGATTCGCGCAGGCTTGTTTGTCAGTGCGGTTACCCATACCTTGCTGGCATTTTTTGCCGCCAGCCTTGTCTTCCGCTTTCTTTCGTCCGGTTCTTCAGGCGGCTCAAGCGGTGGCTCGGAAGGTATGGCCACTTGGCTGATGCAGCAACCCTTTGGCCGCTGGTTGGTGGCTGCCGTCGGCATCGCCATCATCGGTGCGGGTATCGCCCATGCCGTCAAAGGCTACAAGGCCAAGTTTGACAAGCACTTTACCATGCCCACGCGCACCCAAACCTGGGCCTACCCGATATGCCGCTTCGGCCTGGTGGTTCGCGGGCTCGTCTTTGTGATCGTGGGTAGTTTGTTCATGATCGCCGCTTACCAGTTCGACCCCAACGAAGCTGGCGGCACGGCGGAAGCGTTTAACACCTTGCGGCGCCAGGCCTTCGGGCAATGGCTGTTTGGGTTTGTCGCCATTGGCCTGCTGGCGTTTGGATGCTATAGCGTGCTTACCGCCATTTACCGCCACGTTGACCCTTCGTTATAGCCCTATCAGGAGCGTTTAAGCGTCGTCTTTTGGCGAACCCGATGCGGGCGGCATGTGCTTGGCTTTCATGTCCTTGAAGGCTTCCATGATGTCCATGGGCAGCGGGAAGACGATCGTCGACGCGTTCTTGTTGCTCATATCGCTCATGGTCTGCAGGTAGCGCAGCTGCAGCGCAGCAGAGTTTTCCTGCATCACGTTGGCCGCCTCGACCAGTTTCTTCGAGGCCTGCAGTTCGCCTTCAGCATGGATGACCTTGGCACGCCGCTCGCGCTCTGCCTCGGCCTGGCGGGCTATAGCGCGGATCATGCTCTCGTCCAGATCCACGTGCTTGATCTCGACGTTCGCCACCTTGATGCCCCAGGAGTCTGTCTGAGCATCAATGATTTCCTGGATGTCGTCGTTGAGCTTGTCGCGCTCGGAGAGCATTTCATCCAGGTCATGCTTACCCAATACCGAACGCAGCGTGGTTTGCGCCAGCTGGCTGGTCGCCTGGGTGAAGTTCTCCACCTGAATAATCGCCTTTTCAGGGTCGATCACGCGAAAGTAAAGCACGGCGTTGACCTTCACCGTGACGTTGTCCTGGGAGATCACATCCTGCTCGGGCACGTCCATGGTGATAACACGCAGATCGACCACCTGCATCTTTTGAATGGCCGGGATCACGATAACCAGACCAGGCCCTTTTACCTTCTGATAACGGCCCAGAAAGAACACCACGCCACGTTTATATTCCGGCAGAATGCGAATGGAGGCGGCTATCAGCAACACCACCAGGACAACGGGCACTAAGTAAGATAGCAACATGGGACACCTCGTCTAGCGATTGATGTGTAACGCACTGGCGGCCAGGCGCTTACGGGGGTGATACGTAGACCGTCAAGCCCTCAAGGCGCTCCACTTTCACCTCGTCGCCCTGCTTGATCGGCACATTGGTCACCGCGTTCCAGCGCTCGCCGTGCAGTCGCACGTGGCCGCGCGTGTCAAAATCTTCCAGGGCAATAGCACTTGCGCCAATCAGCTGCTCCATCCCTGTGTGGGCCGGGCGTTTGCGCAGCGTTGCGAAGCGTGTCAGCGTCCATAGCATCAGCCCGCCGGATACCAGCGCCACACCGCCAATCAGTGGCAGCGAAATGGCGAGGTACTCGGCATCCATCAGCATGATCGACCCCAGCACAAAGGCAATAATCCCGCCCACTCCCAATACACCAAAGCTGGGCATTAAGGCCTCGCCCACCATCAGCGCCAATCCCACGATGATAAGCGCCAGGCCCGCATAATTGATCGGCAGCATCTGAAAGGCAAAGAGCGCCAACAACAGCGAGATAACCCCGATAGTGCCAGGGAACAGGCTGCCAGGGCTCGAAAGCTCGAAGATCAGCCCGTAAAAGCCGATGATCAGCAGGAAGTAGGCAATATTGGGGTTCGTAATCAGCGAAAGCAGCTCTGTGCGCCAATCTGGATCAAAGCGCTCGATGGCGAGGTCGGCTGTCTCAAGCGTCCGATCACCACCTTCCATGACCACCGTCGTACCGTCTATTTGTGAAAGTAAATCGTTCAGATCCTGCGCAATCACGTCGATGACGTTCTGCTCCAGTGCCTCATTGGCGGTGAGGTTGACCGCCTCGCGCACCGCCGCTTCGGCCCAATCGGCGTTCCGGTCGTGACGCTCGGCCAGGCTGCGGATGAAGCTTACCGCGTCTTCCATGACCTTGCGTTCCATGGCGCTGCTCTCGCCTCCAGATGCGCTTTCACTTTCTCTTTCACTCTCGCCTTCCGATTGGCCTTCGGCGTTGTCATCCGCTTCATCAGCGCTGCCGGGAAAGCCGGAACCGCCCATCTGCACGGGCGTGGCAGACCCCAGATGGGTCGCGGGCGCCATGGCAGCGACGTGGCTGCCATACAGCAGATAAGTGCCCGCACTGGCCGCTCGAGCGCCGCTGGGGGAGACATACATCGCCACGGGAATATCGGTATTCAGCATTTCACGGATCATGTCGCGGGTCGTGTCGACCAGGCCGCCTGGCGTATCCAGCTCAACGACAATCACCTCGCTGTTCTGCTCGCGGGCCTTGCGCAGCCCGCGCTCAAGATAATCCTTGGTGGCGGGGCCAATGGGCCCTTCAATGCTCATCACCAGGGCGCTACGCGAAGAAGTCTGTGCCGTGGCCTGCCAGGCAAACGACAGCGCCAGCATCAACAAACCTGCCAGCGATAACCAAAGCCAAGGGGATTTGTAAGAAAGGCTTCGCATATCAGCTCTCCCCGCGCCTAGCGTCCTGAAACCATTACCTGGCTGCTGGGTCAGCAGCCATTATATAAGCACGCCCACCATCGGAATCATCATATACAAAACTTACGCCCTGTATACTTTCTGAACAAGTAATATTGCCACATTGATATACTTTCAACATAGCACTTATGGTGGGTTGGGTAATGAGGCGAAGCGTAAACTTCCTTAGCGGGAAAAATTGTCGCCATTTCAGGCCAATCTGGCATATTTATCCCTATCGGGAAATACACCTGGGCAAGCTGATTCGCCAGGCATGCAGCCCTGGCAGCTGGCAAATCAGGGCGCTTCCACGTAATAGCTGCTCACCCGCCAGGTGCCGTTTTCAAGGTGGGGGGTAACGGTCTCGAGCCGACGTCCGCTGTTCTCGAAGCCGGTTTGGAAGGTAAAGACGATATAGTCGCCGCTCGGCGCACCCGGCATGGACGTCTGGTGGCTGGTACGAATGCGCTTGCGCGAGGCCACCTCGCCAAAGTCCCGGCGCACAAGCTCAATGGTGCGCGCCAACATACCCTGTGACAGCGGCGCTTTTAAGATTGGCGACGAGGTCTCCCAGGCTTGTTCATAATTACCGTTATCGATCGCTTTCAACCAGGCAAGCGCAGCGGCCTCTGCCTCATTGGCAGTATGGGCCATGGCATGCGCACTGAAAGACAGCAGTGCGGCCGTGATAATGCAACTGAGTATTTTGGGCATGGCTGACTCTCGATACATGGGGGACGGTCGAACAACGTTGTTCGATAGCGTTCATCCGATATAAAGAGATATCGGAAACTGGCGAGGTTTCTTTAGGGGATTTGAAAGATCAGCCAATATCCGTTTGCAGTGCCCGCACTTGTTGTTGCCCACTATAACCCCTGAAGCCACTGACGAACGGTCGCGATGCCCTCTTCACTGACCACTAGCCCCAGGTGCGATGCGCCTTCCACCGTGGTGATGTCCGCATGCGGCACAAGCGGACGCAGCACGGGTTCAAATTGATCCGCATACAACGCCTCGTCCTCAGCACCGGTGACCACTAGAACGGGCACCTGCACTGAGTCCAGCGCCTGACGAAAATCAGCCGGACTAAAACCGCTCATCAGCCGATATGAATAGGCGAGCGTCTCTGAGCCATCGCGGTATTCAGGTGGCAAGTTGAACCGCAATACATCCGCCCCGTTGAAATGCGTGATGCCAATCGCGTTGAGCATGGAGATCGCCACAATCCTGGCGACACCTGGCTCTGCCCAGCCGCCGGAGTTATCCCGCACAGTGGGCGCATCGTGCCCAAGGTAAGGCGCCAGCAGCAGATACGCCGAGGCAAGGTGACCATGCTGCCCACCGGCAAAGCGCACCGCGAGCCCGCCCCCGGATGAATGACCGCCAACGACCACCCTTGAGACATCGGTGTTGGTGTCTTTGATATGGGCAATGAGGTCCGCCAGGTCATCTTCAAGCTGCTCAATGTAGTCGATATCGCCACGGCGCACCGGCGAAGGACCATGCCCGCGGACATCCGGCGTATAGACACTGGCAGCGCCTGACGCGGCCAACTCATGGGCGAGCGTCGCCAGGTACCTGCTGTCGGTTCCAGAGCCATGCACGAGAACCAGCGCGGTACGGGCTTCACTTGGATAATGGCGGTAGGCGAGCGATGTTCCGCCCCGTGCTTCATACGTTTGCAGCGGGGGCAGCGGGCGTGATGCTTGTGCAGAGGCCAGCGCTTCAAAATCAAGGCTGTTCGCGTTTGCACTTGTCGACATCGCCAGCAATGCTCCCATAACGGCAATCATCATGCGTTGTATCACTAGTCCTCCCGAACGCCTCAGCACATCGGCTACCTTGATGCAGTGGCACACAGCCCAGTGTCCGGGTTGGCTCTTCACGCTACTTACCCTTTAGGCGTTTGAGCCTGAGCCTTCCTGGGTTGGCCGTAACTGGCGCTGAATGCCGAGCAGGAAATTGCGCAGCATCTGGTCCTTGCACTCACGGTAATTCTTGTGGCTCGGCTTGCGGAAAAAGGCGCTGAGTTCGTGGTGGCTCAACGGCAGCCCGACCAACTCAAAAACCTCCAGCACATCATCCGCTTTCATGTTCAGGGCAATGCGCAGTTTCTGGAACACCATGTTGTTGTTCAGTTGCGCTTCCGGCTCGGGTTGCGGGCCTTCACGCTTGCCACGCTTGAAGCTGATAAACCCGTTCAAGAATGCCGCCAGCTCCTTGTTCTTCATGGTGACAAAGGCATCATCCTCATCCTTTTTCAGCCATGCAGCGACCTGCTCCCGAGTCACGCTGACCTCTGCCAGGGCGAAGATATCCACGATGGTGCTGTCTTTTAAATCGAAGGTGTAGCGGATGCGGCGAAAAATATCGTTATTAGTCAAAATGGGGTTCCTGGCCGGTAGTTAGTTTTTCAAGCAGTTCATCGATGTCGGCTTTCAGTTCATCATCTTCAGTGCCCTGCGCACTGGTTTTGGCCTGTCGTAGACTGGCAATAGCCGCGTCGGTCTTGCCTGCCTCAGCTTGCAACATCGCCATGGAAAAACCAATGGATGCCCGATGGTCATTGGAATCAATGGCGTTGGCTTTTTCCAGGGCCTTTTCGTAGCCCGCCAGCGCGTCTTCCAACTCTTCGGTAAAGTCCGCCAGGGTTTCCCATTGTTCCGGGTGGTCTTTATCGGTGTTCTCGTTATCGATGCAGATTGCCCGCAACTCGGCATACAGCGCATCAAATGTTGCTCTGTCATCCTTGGCGGCTGCCTTCATCAGCTTTTCCGCCAGTTCGTAAACCGCCTTGTATATCTTGGTGTTGATCACTGTGCATTACCTTTTCTATTACCCGGATTAATAGAGTTTCAGCTCTCCCCGATAAGTAGCATGACCGATCATATGAGTGCTAATCTTCCATGATGCACTATATATAAGGAACGTTCGATGGATCTTGCCAAGGTAGGCGACAGAGTCATCTGTCAGTGTAAAGGGAGCCCACACAACATTGTTTCCGGCGCATCCGCCACTATGGTCGATGGCATACCGGTTGCCAGGATAGGAGACAAGAGCTCTTGTAGCGCAGTCATTTCATCAGGTGCCAGTTGGTATTCGGTGGAGGGCTCTCCAGCTGCCATTCATGGTAGTGCGACCTCATGTGGTGGCTATATCGTGGCAGCTTCTTCTGCGATAACTGGCTCACCCACCACAGGAGGCATGCAGACATCCTCCCATCAAGCAAGCGCAGCCGCTGATGATGCACCAAACCAGGAGGGCATCCCCTCATCTGAGCTTTCTCCTACCGAAATCAACGAAGAATCTATATACGAATTTGTCGCCGAAACAGCCGAAGTCACCATGAATCAACCCGCCTATCTACTCGTGGAGGGCGTGGGCATGAATGGCGGCTATTCATTTCGGAACAATATCGTTATTAGAGGAAATGCCCTCCATATTTCTTCGCTGGGCTGGGCTCCTTCTGCACTATCGCCAGGGTCAGGCTCCGCCGTGCTTAATATGCGTGCTGAACTCAAGGATGGCAACCAACTTATTCAGGCAGTAGTTCTTGAGAATAGTGGTATCAATGCTTGGCCAGACGACCCCCAGTATACGCCGGTAGGCCACGCCACCATCCGATTACCTGAACCACAACCTGACACAACGCTTTCGCTTCACTTCCAGGGCACTTTCATTTACCAGACAAGCTCAGGTTCAGTGACGCCAATGCCGCCAAGCACTAGCAAGATGATTTCTATCCAAGTAGTGGCAAAATGACATGATTAAAAAATTACTCCTTATTCTGCCAATTTTCCTTTTAATGTCAGCTTGCCAGGAAAGCTCGGGCAATAGCATTGATGACGAGTCTATCGATCTCCAAAGGCAAGCCAACGAAGAAGTTACCTTCGGCATAGCGGAAGAAAATAGCGAAAGACTGGACAGAGCGAAGGAACTGATCGAGCAATCACTAAATGCAGACCCCAACAACCATGCAGCGTTGATCAATAGAGCTCAGATTGCCGTCTACCAACAGAACTACGAACGCGCCCTAAGCGATGTGGAAAGCGCTTACGACATTGCGCCGAGCAATGATTCACTCCCACTTTTTCGCTGCATTCTGATAGAAGAAGTGAAAGGTAATGATAGAGGCAAAGCGTGCTACTCATCTGTCGAAGAACGTTACGCCGAGCGACATAATTCTGATGGTAAAATCCCCGCCAATTGGGTAGGCGCGGCCATACTGGCTGATACTCAAGACGCACCAAGACTGGTCGAGGCATATCTTGAGCAGGCAAGGAGTAAGGGTGAGATGGAAGCTGAAATGGCCGAAATGACGATTGAAAGCCTCCAGGATGGAAGCTACGTGGACCAAGTATTGATGCGGCATAAATGAGTGTCAGCTCTACTAAACTCTTGGGCAGCGTAAGCCCCACTTAATTAGCGCTACACCCATTGGTTGAATGACCCGCCTGCTTTTTTGCCGACTGAATTAACCTACAAATCAGCTTCATGATTGATACCGTCACTAACGGGAAGATCAGGTAAGTCATGCGGGTTAACACCTTCCAAACACCCGACATTGAATCCGTATATATCGGGATTTGAGCGCGTTTGATGGTGCGTGTAGATGCCACAATTGGAACAGAAATAGTGCTTTGCGACCCCCGAATTGAACTGATAGAGCCTTAGCTGCTCAGCGCCGCTGATAACACGTAGACCACTCAATGGCACATAGGCCATCACCGCGCCTTTGCGCCTGCACATCGAGCAATTACACTTTTTGGGGTCGACAAGGCCGTCAGGCAGATCAAGCTCAAGCACCACCGTGCCGCAGTGGCACGTCGCCCTATGCGTAGGCTGAATTTCTACACCGCCGACTTGTTTGAGCATTGCATGTTCCCCTTGAGCTGTAGCTGACGTCCTGTTGATCGGCTTGTTAGGGCCATTGAATCGGGATAGCATAGCTAAATAAGCACTCGTGGAGGCACCATGACGGCGGAAACTTTAGACCACCTACGCTCTCAGATTTCGTCTCTCTCCGAGTCGGAACGTGCAGCGCTGGCTCGCGAACTCATAATGAGCCTCGACGGCCCCCGTGACGACTCTGTCGAGCAAGCCTGGAACGATGAAATTGTTCGCCGTGTGTCCAAGGTCAAAAAAGGAAAGGCCAAGCTGCTTAGCCGCGAAGAATTTCGATCCAAGATGCGAGCGAGATTAGGCCAATAACAGTGCGAACGGTAAGGATACTGGAAGAAGCATCACAGGAAGCGATTGAGGCTGCAGCATGGTATGAACATGAGCAACCTGGGCTCGGAGCTGAGTTTTTCGCTGCTATTGACGCCGCTATCGACGTTATTGAAGAAAACTTTATTCCCCTACCACCTCTTCCTGAAAAAGCTGGAGATACCGGCGCAAAACGCCTTATTCTGGAACGCTTCCCGTACGATTTAGTCTTGATTGAGTTGCCAGCAGAAACAGTTGTCATCGCCATTGCTCATCACTCGCGAAAGCCTGGCTATTGGCTGGAACGAGCTAAGCCATAGCTTATTGACTCAGCCGCCAGTTTGGAGCGGCAGAGGAAACCAGTCAGTTGGAACACCTACGTATTCCATATTGATACAAAACCATCCATTTCCTTTACCGCAAATATTCCTCCGAAAGTTCGCCGCTTTTTTCTCAAGCTCAGCCGAAGGGGCGCGACATCAGAAGCGCCCCTTATCGCTTCTGTGTTTACCAAGTATTGACGTATTATCTAAAGGCTCCCTACTGAGCATCGCGGTTTAAATTCCGCTCGGATGGAATGTCACTCAGATACTCGACAAACTCTACTTCAAAACCCGCCGGATCGACAAAATAGACATTCTTACGAAACGGCTCTGGGGCACCGGGTTTGGCAACGTCATAACCGGCTTCATTTAATCGAGTGACAACGGCGTCGAGGTTATCGGTCACATAGGCAAAATGGGCCAGCCCAACGCTGTGGCCTTTCAGATCACGGTTCTCCCCTTCCCCATGATCGCTTAGCGCCAGGTAGTGATCATCGTCTCCAAAGTGGATCCATTTGCGTGGCTTGCCATACCACTCGCCATGACCCTCATCGCGTATCCGCCAGTGCGGGAAGACGGCGCGGTAAAATTTCAGCATGGCATCCATATCAGCAACCACCAGATTAACGTGTTCCAAGTACATGAGATTCTCCTTGCGTTAAGTGAGATGGCAGGATAAAACCTCAACTTAACTTGAGGCAAAGCGATTTTTGCGGAAAAATGGCAAAAAAATTTAGGGGATAGTCATGGCAGAAACTGTCTGGAGTGTTGGCAAGGTCGCCAAGCGTTGCGGGATTAACGTCAGTACCCTGCACTTTTACGAGCAGCAGGGGCTAATTCATAGCTGGCGCAATGCGGGCAATCAGCGCCGCTATAAACCAGAAGTGCTAAGGCGGATTTCGGTGATCAAAGCCGCGCAGAAAGTCGGTGTCAGCCTGGAAGAGATAAAGCAGGCCTTTGAATCTTTACCCAATAACCGCACACCGACGGTTGAAGACTGGCAGCAGCTCTCAAAAAACTGGCAGCAGATGCTTGATGGTCGGATTGCCTACCTACAGAAGCTGCGCGATAACCTGGCGGGCTGCATCGGCTGTGGCTGCCTGAGCATGACCCGGTGCCCGCTCTATAACCCAGACGACATACTGGCCGAATCGGGTAGCGGCCCGGTGCTTCTGGATCAGGCTGAGCAGCGGGCTCGGGTGGATCGATAGATCGGTTAACGTGCATAACTCGGACTTGTGCCGATTAATGTCAGAATCGTGACGCCAAAGATGGGCCTCTAACGCCGCAAGCAAGGGGTTAGGTCGCAACACTATGACGCTGATTGGATAATTCGAGAAACGAACGGCGGCTCTCGCGCTATACTGCACCACTTTTTATTTTCGACACCCCTCACGACTATCTGTCAGAGCGCCTTATGCCATTTGCAAAACTAGGATTATCCAGTCCTCTTGTTCAAGCGATTACCGAGCTCGGTTATAAAACGCCAACGCCCATCCAGGAACAAGCCATTCCTGCCATTCTGTCGGGTAACGACTTGATCGCCACCGCACAAACCGGCACAGGCAAAACCGCTGCTTTTGTGCTGCCTCTGCTGGAACGCTTCAGTAACGCGGAAACCTTGCGCGGCAAACGCATACGTGCGCTGATTCTCGTGCCGACCCGTGAGTTAGCGGTTCAGGTCGAAGCCAGTGTGGCGCAATACGCTAAACACACGCCCTTAACCTCGATGGCCGCATATGGCGGTGTGGATACCGCGCCTCAAAAAGAGAGCTTGATCGAAGGCGTGGATATTCTGGTTGCTACACCGGGCAGGCTGCTGGATTTAGCGCATCAGCGAGCACTGCACTTTGATGAGCTGCAAGTGATGGTGTTGGACGAAGCAGACAGAATGGTCGACATGGGCTTTGTCGATGATATCCATAAAATCATCGTGCGCCTGCCGGAGAACCGTCAGAACCTGCTGTTCACGGCCACCATGACCAACGACGTTCGCGCCATCGCCCACGCGTTTTCAGACAGCAAGATGACCGACGTGGCGGCTAACATCTCGATTACGCCCAACGTCCGCGCCGCCGCCACTATCAACCAATGGCTGATCACAGTAGACAAAGACACCAAGTCCGCCCTATTGAGCCATTTGATCAACGAACAAGCGTGGGATCAGGCGCTTATTTTTGTCGAGAAAAAACACAGTGCGGCCAAGCTGGTTGCCCAACTGGAAAAACGCGGTATTACAGCAGATTCCATTCATGGCGGCAGAAGCCAGGCCATGCGTGAAAAGGTGTTGGATCAGTTCAAAGCGGGCGAACTCAAGTACCTGGTCGCCACGGGGGTGGCCGCTCGAGGGTTGGATATCGGTGAACTCAGCCGTGTGGTGAATTACGATTTACCTTTCCAGCCCGAAGAGTACATCCACCGCATTGGCCGAACGGGCCGTGCTGGTGCCTCCGGTGAAGCCATCTCGCTTGTCGATATCAGCGACTTTAAAAACCTGTGTGCGATTGAAAAGCGGCTGAAAAACACGATTGAGCGCAAAGAAGTTGAGGGCTTTCCGGTTAAAAAAGCCGTACCCGCTTCTAACCTGGACCATGTCAAAAAAAGCAGTCGTTAAGCCTTAACAAAGAAGCTCGCCTCTTGTACGAATATATAGGTGAGCTTCACCTCTACTCAGCGGGCGAGAAAGCATCCAGCAGCTCGGCATTCGTGGGGTATTTCTCCAACAGCGCAAGCAGCTTCTGCGCACCTTCTACTGGCTTAAGATGCGTTAGCGCTCTGCGCAGTGTGCGTACTTTCTCAATATCCTTTGCATCAATCAAAAGCTCTTCTCGACGGGTACTGCTTTTGGCAATATCAATCGCCGGAAAAATCCATTGATTGGCCACGTCGCGTGATAGCACCAGTTCCATATTGCCCGTGCCCTTGAACTCCTCGAAAATCACCTGATCCATACGGCTTCCCGTATCCACCAGTACGGTGGCCAGGATGGTCAGCGATCCGCCGTTTTCGATCTTTCGCGCAGCGCCAAACAGTTTTCGCGGTATTTCCATCGCGCGGGAATCCAGCCCACCCGACATAGTACGACCATTGCCCCGCTGCTCGGCATTGTGAACGCGTGATAGTCGGGTAAGCGAATCGATCACAATCATCACATCATGCCCATCGCCTGCTTGCTTACGCGCCGTCTCAAGAAGCTTATCGGCCATATTTACGTGATGTGTGTAGGTTT
The DNA here is from genome assembly GCF_001663515.1 of Halomonas sp. G11. NCBI lineage: Bacteria > Pseudomonadati > Pseudomonadota > Gammaproteobacteria > Oceanospirillales > Halomonadaceae > Halomonas > Halomonas sp. G11. The sequence goes on along the minus strand of NZ_LYXG01000017.1, from coordinate 35,150 downwards.
CGTCTGACGACGAGGCATGTACCTCTGCCGTCACACTGCGCTTAAAATCGGTCACTTCTTCAGGGCGCTCATCAATCAGCAAGGCATACAGCTTTATATCAGGATGAGCCTCGGCCACGGCCTGACAGATATGTTTTAACATCGTCGTTTTGCCAGAGCCTGGCGGCGCAACAATCAACCCGCGTTGCCCCATCCCAATGGGCGTAATCAAATCCATCGCCCGCACCGTACGCTGCTGAGAACCAGGCGCTAAAACAATACGTGGGGAGGGATGAATAGCGACGCCATTTAAAAAACGTTTTTCGGGGTCGTTGGGGAATTGATCTTCAACGTCGTCGGCGGGCTTGGCATCTATCTGTTTTTTCGCCTTCAGACCTAGTGTTTTTCTCGTCATATTATCGATGTATCGCCTTGAATAGACTGGATTTAGAGAGTAACTACAGGTAGTTGGGTATGGTTTTGGACTTTGAGGATTGTATTGGTCATGCAGCAACACTGGATATTGCGGTAAGATATGCTGTCATTTTAGTAAGCAAAAAGAATAGCTTGATCACTCCTCCACTAACCGGTTCCGCTGTTGCGGCACTTGTTACGGAAAGCCACAACTTGAGCTTTTGTACGAGTAGGTAGTCAACTGCATACTTAAAAGTGTCGGCATAGTGTATGCCATATGCAACTTAATCACTATCATGGCATTTTTTACGCGGTAGTAAAATTTGCAGTGGCCTGTTTTAACTCATAACATTGATTCCCTTTGAAGCCTAACATCCGCCATCATGAGAAATAACTTTTTGAACATTTAACTCTGTTACAATCTCTGTTGTAGTAATAGTGTTCGCCTCTAGGAATTCAATAAGACGATCGGTTTCAATATGACAGCCATTTCAGGTTTAATAGCGCTTTGAATTAATCATTAATGGCAATCCTTTCAGCACTAAGCCTTACACTAACTTTCTATTCTAAATTAACGAAATACTAAGTTCACTAATTTGGTTGGCTATGCTGCAAAGCGAAGCCAACCATTTTATATTCAAACTTAATGCCTTATTAGGCTACTCTCCCTACGGGTGAAAAAATATTTAAATTTTGACTTTTTTGCCATACATAAAGCTTTTTGAAAAGCTCAGTAGAAGAAAAATATTCTCTACCATATGATAAACGAAGCATAGATTCAACACTTGAAGCCCCTTTCAAGTCATCATTGCTACTTCCTAGCCCTTTCTTACAAATAATGAAAAGTATTTCTGCTAAATCATGGCCATTTACTAACTCACATACCGGCAACTTTAAATCAAGAACATCAAGCAGACTTTTGAGTATGATCTCTCTATCTTTTATATTAGAGCCACGATTTTTTGAGTACTCAACTACTGTATTTATTAATTTATCATGGCCTAGATACTCTAATTTTTTATCGCATATAATTTTCTTAAATTTTAACTTATTACCATCCGGATTAGCTGGCTTAAACGCCAAGCCTAAATCGAATTTTTTATTTGCAAATCTTAAACACGCTAACGGGTAGCTTAATTCATATAAAAATTCTCTAAGACAGCCATGCTTTTTATAGAACGCACTAACTCTATCTTCTTTTGAAATTTCCAACAAAAAATCATCAAAAGCTTGGCTTTTAATAATCATACTTTCTGAATCATGATTATCAGTCAAAAATATATTTGCATCATAGTTTGGATCGAATTTTTGATTACCTTTTAATCTTATAAAATCAGCATCTCTTATACCTATTACACGCGCCCCACCCCTATTACTCAGTATTCCATAGGTTTCTCGCATTTTCTTCTTGCCAAAAGTGACTTTAATCCTGCTCGAATCTTCGCAAGATAATTTTCTATATAATTTAATGTCTTTTTCACCCTCTACGAGTATATTGACACCCGTAAAATTTGAATCCTGCAGTATAGAATTTGCAATTCTAGCTGGTGTTATTGAGTCCTCCATTACTCAACCCCCTTTAACTCAACTTTTAAATCCCAGTTTTCGTCAATAATATCAGGTGAGTGAGTTGCGATTACAATTGACACATCATTAATTGAGGTTACTTCTTTGAGATCTTTGATAAACTTATTTTGCCACGAAATATGTAGCGAAAGCTCAGGCTCATCGATTAAAATCATATCATTTACGTTAGAATTGAAAATTAATTTATAAAATAAAATTAATTCGTTTTGTTCACCTGAAGATAGCTTTGAAGATGGTATAAGATCATATTCACCATCTCTATTAGTTATTACTGTAGAGCGAAAAACAAAACCTTCTTCATGTCTTATCTCCAGCACTTTATGCTTAAATCTCTTATTAATTATACCTTTAAAAAGCTTTATTTTCTTAGATAAGCCTTCCAATGGATCTAGTTTTTTATGGCTGTCATCAATATATAGTTTTAGTACGTTAACTAAATCCTTTTGTTTTTCATCGATTTGCAGCAGATCTGAATCGCTGATTTTAACCGCTAAACCCGATGATGAAAAAAGTTTCCGCCTCTCATCTAGTTTAGCTAATGCTTCATTTAATTCTTCAAATGAGTCTCTTGAACCTTGTCGTAATTTTTTTACCAATCGATTTGGATAAGTACTATCCAGCTCAGAAGAAACAAGAGAAGATTTTCTAGCTGCTATCGAAATCATTTCTTTAAGTTCTTGAGAACATTTATTTAGATTATTAACATAAGAATCGCTGCCAGTTTCTTTAGCAGTAATAATTCTTTGCGTCTCAATTAATTTAACCCTGACATTACTTATACCATCACTAAACCACTTAGGAGGGTTTACTTCAGAAATCTCACCATTTCTCATTCGCTTATGGTGACGCATTGCCATCATTTTTCTATATTCATATTCGCGCTCAAAGTCATATCTCTCATCGTAAAACCCGCTTTCCTTATGGGAAAAATAATTACGATCCATCTTTCTTTTCAGTTCTATCTCTGCTTCCAAACGATACATATTTTGTCTTTCTTTCATCATTCTTGTATTAAAATTATAAGATGCTTGATATAATTTATGTTGTTTTCTTTTTAGAATAGGTTTTATAGAAGAGTCTCGAGAAATATACAATAAGAAATCTTCTTCTTTAACTTCTTTTGCTAATCTCCAGATTTCCCCATCATCAAAGTAAAACTCAAACTCTTTAAACTCCAAGTATCTAAAGAAAATGTAGTCTTCATTAAATAGTGCATTGATAGCTTCTAGTATTATTGTTTTTCCTAAGCCATTCTCGCCTATAATAATTGTTATTCCACTGTCCTCATTTAGAGGAATATCGTGTTCAAAAATACCAAACAACGACGTAACCCTTACTCTATTAATTTTCAACTATGCATCTCCCTAAAGTTGTGATTTTTTAAAAAAATTAGCCTAAGGCTTCATATAAACGGTGCAAAAAACTAGCGTCTGTCAAGACTACAGGAACAAATTTAGTGCGCAGGTTGCCAACCAATATGATTGTCAAAACCGAAATAACCAATGAAGATATCGAAGTCTAGTTCGAGGCTTCACTTAGTTTGTCCATTCACATTATCTCATTTGCTCACAATTTCGTATAACAGTAATTAGACTACAAGTTCGGATATTGAATGAACGCACGGCTCTATTCCACATTCTTATCGAGCGCGCCGAAACATCCCTAACCATCTGATATTTAAAATAATTTGGCAGTATATCTAAGATTCAAATACGCGCTAGTTTTGCTAGTCCAATAACACTTTATTCATAAAACTGGCTTAGGTCACGTGACTTTGCAGAAAAATTAAGCTGGAGCTGGCTTTGGGCAGCTGCGCTGACTTCGCGCCGGGCCGCCGCTGCGGGTGCCTTTTGGCTCGTTCCTCGCCAAGCGTTACGCCGCGCTACAAGCATGCAGTTATTTGATTTTAAAGGATTATAATAGTTTTATGAGCGCAACACACTCGCAATAGTGGCCTGGAACTCTATTGGGCTGGATTATTTATGGGGAGGGATCTTCGCGCTCTGAAGCGCCCTCCCACAACACCGGATCAACACCACTAATGCTGTGGTTGGGTTTGTGGGAGGCGTCTTGGGTTTAAGCTTTTAGAACGTAACGGAGGGTTTCGACCACTTGATCCGTTGTGGTACACCAGGCTTGGGCACCGGCGTCGACTTCTTTGAGCGGGTGGACGATGTCTTCGCTGTGCAGGGTGATGTAGGGCTTGGCGAGGGCGGCGCAGTAGCCTGCATCGAAGGCGGCGTTCCATTGCTTGTATTTGTCGCCGAAGCGTACGACGACCAGGTCGGCCTGTTCGATCATGGTGCGGGTGCGGATGGCGTTGACCTTGGAGGACTGGTGGTCGCGCCAGAAGCCATTTTCGGGTTTGCCGAGGTGGTCACCGGCGGCGTCCGAGGCGTCGTGATCGGTCACTGGGGCGGTGAAGACGATATCCAGGCCTGCCGCGCCGGCGCCGCGCTGGATTTCGTCGCGCCAGTCGGTGTGGATCTCGCCGGATAGATAAACGTAAAAGCTCATTGTCGCTCCTGATAACGCAGTCATTTAGTCGATACAGTTATTTTATGGAAAAACATTCCATATTGATACCGGCGTCATATCAGCGGCTGTTTAACCAGCAGGTAGATATCCATAATCCAGCCGTGCTGTTCGCGCAGGCTCGCGCGATGCTGGATGATCTCGTCACTGACCTCGCTTAGCCAGCCTTTGATCAGGCACTGTTTTTCCATGCCCAGGTAGGCGCCCCACCAGATGTAGGTATCGTCGGCGGGCAATGCGGTAAAGGCCCCGCCGCTGTCAAGCATCACGGCGACCGTGGCGGCGTCGCTTGGCCAGCCGCGTTCGCGCAGGCGGCGGCCGGTGGTTATCTGGATGGGCTCGGCCAGGGCGTTCAGCGGTATGCGGTGTTCGGCGGTGAGTACCTGCAGGCTGGTGATGCCGGGCACCACCTCGACGTCTACCTGCCGCCCGGCCGCACCCAAGCGTTCAGCGATGCGCAGGCTGCTGTCGTAAAGCGAGGGGTCGCCCCAGATCAGCATGCCGACCCGCCCGCCTTCGGGCAGGTGGCGCGCCATCAATGATGCCCACACCTCGGCAATGGCGTGGTGCCATTCATCGACGGCGCCCAGGTAATCGCCCCGCTCGCCTCGCTTAGGCAGGTCGAATTCGACGATCCGGGCCTGCTCGGGCTCGCGCAGCAGGGTTTGGCACAGCAGGCGGCGCAGGTCGACCAGGTCGCTTTTGGCTTCGCCTTTGCGCGGTAGCAGGATCAGGTCGGCGTCGTTAAGGGCGCGCACGGCGGCTAGCGTGACGTGGTCAGGGTTGCCCGTGCCGATACCGATCAGCGAAAGCGTGGTCATCCGTCTGGGCCCTCCTCGTCTGGCAGGTTGGCAAACGGCGAGTCCGCGAACTGTGGCCGAAAACGGCGATCGTAGCCCACGGCGTACAGCGCGCTCTCCTGGAAGTCCTCGCTCTCGAGCACCGGCCCAACCAGAATCAGCGCCGTGCGCTGCAGCGTGTTGGCGGCCAACGCCTCAATGGTGGATAGGCGCCCTCTGATGATTTTTTCATCGGGCCAGCTGGCTCGCCATACAATCGCCACGGGGCAGTCACTGCCATAGTACGGCGTCAGCGACGCCACCACGTTTTCGAGGTTATGAACCGACAGGTGAATCGCCAGCGTCGCGCCGGTTTGGGCAAAGTTGGCCAGGGTTTCGTTGTCCGGCATGGCACTGGCACGACCGGAGGTACGCGTCAGCACCACCGATTGCGCCACGCCCGGCAGGGTCAGCTCCTGTCCCAAGCTGGCCGCAGCGGCGGCAAAGGCGGGCACGCCGGGGGTGGTGGTGTAGGGAATCTCCAACGCGCGCAGGCGCCGGGTCTGCTCCCCCACCGCCGACCATACCGATAGATCCCCCGAGTGCAGCCGCACGACATCCTGCCCAGCCGCGTGGGCGGCCTGGATTTCCTGGACGATCTCGTCCAGCGACAACGGCGCGGTGTTGACGATGCGCGCGCCTGGCGGGCAATGTTCAAGCAGTTCTTGCGGCACCAGCGAACCTGCGTAGAGGCACACCGGACTCGCGGCAATCAGGTCGCGGCCGCGCAGCGTAATCAGGTCAGGGGCGCCTGGCCCGGCGCCGATGAAATGTACGGTCATAATGATGTTCCTATGGCGATGGCCGCCGTTGCCTGCCGGTCAGCGGCAATGTGCCGTGGGCCGAGCAGCTCTGCCCCAGGCCCGGCGGCCAACAACGCCACCGCTTCGGCCACGCTGCCTGTGCCCCGCGCCTGCAGGCTTTGCGCGGATTGTGTGAGAGTGGTGACGCTTGGCAGGCGCGCATCGGCGACCAGAATGACATTCAGGCAGCGCGCCTGGCCCAGGCTTTGCACCAGCGGGCGCATGGATTGCGTGCCCGCCAGGGCGTCGATGGCCCCAAAGCGCTGGGTCAGCGTATCGAGCAACCCTGCCAGCGAGGCGAGCGACGCACCGCGACGAAAACCAAAGCCCACGACTTTTATCTCCTGCCCGCTCATCGAACGCCCCGCCACTGCACGATGGGGTAGCTGGCCTTCCAGCCCCGGCGGGTGCCCAGCGGCGCGGCGCTGGCAAGCTCCAGGCGCAGCAGCTCGCCGCCCGCCTGCTGGTGCCAGTGGGCCANAGCCCATGACTTTTATCTCCTGCCCGCTCATCGAACGCCCCGCCACTGCACGATGGGGTAGCTGGCCTTCCAGCCCCGGCGGGTGCCCAGCGGCGCGGCGCTGGCAAGCTCCAGGCGCAGCAGCTCGCCGCCCGCCTGCTGGTGCCAGTGGGCCAGCAGCGCTTCGGACTCCAGCGTCACCGCATTAGCGACAATGCGCACGCCGCTTGGCAGAAGCTGCCATAACGCGCCTAAAAGCGCCTGGGAGAGCCCACCGCCGATAAACACCGCGTCCGGCGGTGGTGCATCGTTTAAGCGCTCAACCGCGCTGCCCTCATTTACTTCAAGCCAGTCGACGCCCAGTTGCCGAGCGTTATGGGCAGCGCGGGCCGCACGGCTGGCGTTCTGTTCAAAGCCTACCGCCTGATTGTCGGGGTGGGCCAGCAGCCACTCGATTGCAATCGAGCCCGAGCCGGTGCCGATATCCCACAGCCGTTCGCCGGGCTTGGGGGCCAACGCGGCCAGGGTCATGGCACGAATGGGTTGTTTGGTGATCTGGCCATCGTGTTCAAAAAAGCCATCGGCAAGCCCAGGCGTCAGCGGCAATGCGGGCCCTTCGCCTGCAACCTCAAGCGCTACCGCCACCGGATGCGTGATGTCATCGGGAAGCGTCGCCGCTGCCGAAAAGGCACGCACTCGCTCGAGCTCGCCATCCAGGGCTTCCAGCACCGTCAGTTTTGAATCCGCAAAACCGAACTGGCAAACCCACTGGGCAAGCTCCGCTACCGCGTCGCCGTCGCGTACCAACACCAGCACGCACCTGCCGGGATGCAGGTAGGGGCGAACGCGGGTTAACGGCTTGGCGTGCAGGCCCAGGCAGGTGCAGTCCTGAAGCGGCCAGCCCAGGCGGGAAGCCGTCAGGCTGAACGTGGAGGGCGACGGCAGCGCCTGCCATTCCTGGGGCTCAAGGTGGCTGACGATGGAGGTGCCCGCACCAAACCAGAAGGGGTCGCCGGAGGCCAGCATGACCACGCGGCGGCCGCGCTCGGCGAGCAGTTGGGGAATGCCGTCGGCAAACGGCACCGGCCATTCACGCAGCTTGGTTTTCAAGTCGGCTTTCAGGTCGGCGCTTTGGTCAATGCTCAAGGGTACAAGCAGGCGCAGGTGTCGGCGGGCGCCAAACACCACCTCGGCACGCGCGAGGGCCTCGCGGCTTGCCGCCGTGAGACCCTGTGTGCCACTCTCCCCCCAGCCTATTATCGTCAGCCAGGGAACCTCGTTACCGTTAACCACTATGAACATCCTGATTCTTGGCGGAACCTCAGAGGCCAGCGCCCTGGCCAGCCTGCTGGCCGAGCGTTCGATCCCGGCCATCTATAGTTATGCGGGGCGGGTCAGCACCCCCAAGCCGCAACCCTTGCCGACGCGTGTTGGCGGTTTTGGCGGCGTGGCTGGCCTGGTCGCGTACCTTCAGCAAGCGGGCATTACCCACCTGATTGACGCGACCCACCCTTTCGCCGAGCAGATGAGCCGCCACGCGCTGGCCGCTGCCGCGCAATGCGATATTCCCCTGATGGCATTCACCCGCCCGGCCTGGCAACCCCAGCCTGGCGATCACTGGACGCACGCTGCCAGCATCGACGAGGCAGTGGACCAGTTGGACGGCCCGCCCCAGCGCATCATGCTGGCCATCGGGCGCCAGCACCTGGAAGCCTTTGCCGCCATGCCCCAGCATCACTATGTACTGCGGCTGGTCGATCACCCAGAGCAGCCGATACCGCTGCCCCACCAGACTATCACCGTCGCGCGCGGCCCGTTTACCACGGCGGGCGATCTGGCCTTGCTCAAGGACCACGCCGTTGAGCGTCTGGTGTGCAAAAACGCCGGTGGCGACGGCGCAGTCTCCAAACTCACCGCCGCCCGCACGCTCGGCCTGCCGGTCGTCATGATCGAGCGGCCTGGGCTGCCCTCACGCCGGGAATGTCACACCGCGGATGACGTGCTGGCCTGGCTTTTGGCGCCTACCGAGCGAGGGGTATAAACCCACGGCTCGCTCGGTTCATGGCCTTGTCTTTCAATGCGCCGCGTCTGGCTGGAACCCACGATGACCAGGGTGCGCATGTCTGCCATCTCCGGCGTCCCCTCGCCCAGGGTGGTCACGCGAATCGACTCATCTGGAGTCGAGACAGCGCGGGCGAAAATGATCAGCCTATCCGGCCCGCAGGCTTCCCGCAGCACCTCAAGCGTACGCGCAAAGCCCTCCGGCCGCGCCCTGGAGCGGGGGTTGTAGAACGCCATGGCAAAGTCGCCCTCGGCGGCCAGGCGCAGGCGCTTTTCAATCAGCGCCCAGGGCTTGAGGTTGTCGGATAGATTAATGCAGCAGAAGTCGTGCCCCAGCGGCGCGCCGACGCTGGCACTGGCGGCCAGCATGGCGGAAATCCCCGGCAGCACCTGAACGTCCAGCGAGCGCCACTGGGCATCGCCTGCTTCCAAGGCTTCAAACACCGCCGAGGCCATGGCAAACACGCCCGGGTCGCCGGAGGATACTACCGCCACGCGACGGCCGTCAGCGGCCATCGTCAGCGCCTGCTCGGCCCGCTGGATTTCTTCGCGGTTGTCCGAGCCGTGGCGCACAAGCCCGGCCCTGGGCGCGACGCGTTCAACGTAGGGCACATAGCCCACCACATCGGTGGCCTCGGCGAGCACCGCCGACACCTCGGGCGTCACCAGTTGGTCGCTGCCTGGCCCCAAGCCGACGATTTTCAGCCAGCCGCTCATGGGCGTCTCCCGTGGCCGTGAATCAGCACAATCGAGAAGTAGGGCACGCTCTCGCCCACGTCCTTGAAGGGCTGGACTCGTTCCTGGCGCATGGCGGCGTATTCGATCAGCCAGGCGTCATCCTCGCGCCCGGCCTGGGCAAGCGCCCGGCGCAGCTTGTCCAGGTTGCGGCCGATTTTCATCACCACCAGGGCATCGGTCTCGGCGATGCGCTCGGCCAGGGAGGCCTCCGGCAGCGTGGCCATGACCACCGTGAGGATATCGTCGCCCCAGGTGATCGGCTGGCCGGTGGCGGTCCAGGCCGCCGACATCCCGGTGATACCCGGCACCACGGAGACCGGCACGTGGTCCAGTAGCCGGGTATAGAGATGCATGAAGGAACCGTAGAAGAACGGGTCGCCTTCGCAAAGCACCACCACATCGCGCCCCGCCTCGGCCAGTTCGATCAACAGCGCCACGCTCCGCTCATAAAAGTTGGCCAACAGCGCGTTGTATCGCGGGTCATCAAAGGGGATTTCCGTGGTGACCGGGTATTCCATGGCGAGCTCGGTGACCTCGGGGGCCAGCATGCCCTCGACGATGCTGCGCGCATGCCCGGTACGCCCTTTCTTGCGAAAATAGGCCACGTGCGAGGCGCCACGAATCAAGCGATCGGCGCGCACGCTCATCAAGTCCTGGCTTCCCGGGCCAAGGCCAACCCCGTAGATGATTCCCTGGGTCATTCTGTTCGGTCCGCAATGGCATTGAGGGCGGCGACGGTCACGGCGCTGCCGCCCAGGCGCCCCTGCACCGTGCAGCAGGGGCTCACCTGGCTCTCCCAGAGCGCCTGTTTGGATTCCGCCGCGCCGACAAAGCCCACCGGGCAGCCGATAATCGCGGCGGGCCGCGGGCAGTCAGGGTCTTCGAGCATATTGAGCAGATGAAATAGCGCCGTGGGCGCGTTGCCAATCGCCACCACTGCGCCTTCCAGATGCGGGCGCCAGAGTTCAAGCGCCGCCGCCGAGCGGGTGTTGGCCATCTCTTTGGCCAGTGCGGGCGTGCGCTCGTCATTCAGCGTGCAGATAATCGGGTTATCCGCGGGCAGGCGTTTACGTGTGATGCCTTCTGACACCATGCGGGCATCACATAAAATCGGTGCGCCGGCTTCGAGCGCTTTGCGGGCGTGGCTGACCACATCGCCTGCAAAATATATCGAGGCGGCAAGCTCTACCAGACCGGCGGCATGAATCATGCGCACGGCAATCGGCTCTTCATCGCGAGAAAACCGCCCCAGGTCTGCTTCACGGCGAATAGTGGCAAAGGACTCCCGGTAAATCGCCGGGCCGTCGGTTTCATAAATGTGGGGCACCTAAACTCTCCAAATAAGCGATTACCTCAGTCTCCGTGAGGTTTGTCTTGACCGGCGTGCTATCGGCACGGCCGTTAATTATAAGGTCAAATCTACCGGCCTGGCCGACCAAACACACGTCGGCCGGTGAGCGCCGGGCGCAGCCCTTGGCGCAGCCGGATACATGCACCGAGCCTTGGGTAACCCCACGCAGGCGCTCGGCAAGCGGCTGGGTGGCCACGCTGGCCTGCTCGCAATAGGGCGCGCCGGGGCAGGCATCAATCCGCAGGCGGGCGTCCTGTTCGTCGCTGATCAACCCGTCGATGGCCTCGGCGCTGGCACCTGCGACCCAGACACGCCGCCAGGGCGTCACCTGCAGGGCGTTAACGTCGGCAGGCGTCACCGCAGCCCTCAGCACCCTGGCAGGCACCCGCCCAAACGGCAGGCCATACACCGCGCCGTTTTCGTGCTTGCCCAGAGGCAATTGGCTGCCGGTTGCAGCGGGCCGTGCGTTGGCCGGGGCCCAGTCAGGCAGCGGCACATGATGGCGCCGCATGCGTTTGCTGTCCCAACCGCCACTGTCGACAAACCATGCCACCAAGCGGATAAGCTGTGCCACGGCGGCGTCAATCGAGCGCACTGCGGTGCCCAACGAATAACCGTCGGCGCGCACCAGCAGGCCGCCCGAATCGGCGCGTTCGATACGAAAGTCCGCCGAGGCATCGCCCAGCACCGGCGCCTTGCCTGCATCAATGGCGATCCCGACCTTGGCGGGCACCACCGGCAACTCGGGCCAACGGTCGTTAAGCGCGCTGGCGATTTTATGGGTATCGTCCCCCGCTTGCCAGCCGGGGGCCAATAGAATTTGCGGGCGACGCTCCGCTTCCGGGTCGGCATCAGTCAATTCGTGGGCGACCAGGGTCTCCATCAGGGCTGGCCAGCTCGCCTCGGTGACGCCGCGCAATTGCAGATTGGCGCGGCTGGTCAGTTCGATCAAGCCGCTGCCGTAGGCCTCCGCCGCGTCGCACAGCGCCAGTACCTGACCACGCTCAAGCTGGCCCAGCCGTGGGCGCACACGCACCAGTAAACCATCGCCGGTTGCCATCGGTTGCCAGGCACCGGGGCACCAGCCCTTGATGCGAGGCTCAGCCGACATCCGCCGCGACCTCCTTGGCCTCGTCCATTTCCAGCAGCAGGTCTTTCAACGCGTCGCCCTGCTCACCGGGCGCCTGCCACATGCCGCGCTGGGCGGCTTCGAGCAGGCGTTCGGCCATTTCTTCCAGCGCCGAGGGGTTATGCTCGCGCAGGAACTGCTGATTGGCGTCATCCAGCACCAGCGCATCGGTGACCTGGGCGTACTGATAGTCAGCGACCAGGTCGGTGGTGGCATCGTAGGCGAATAGATAGTCGACCGTGGCCGCCATCTCGAAGCCGCCTTTATAGCCGTGCTCGCGCATGGCGTTGATCCACTTGGGATTGAGTACCCTCGAGCGAATCACCTTGGCAAGCTCCTCTTTCAGCGTGCGAACCTTGGGCTGGGCCGGGTTGGCGTGGTCGGCGTGGTAGATCGCCGGGGTTTGCCCGCTCAGCGAGCGGCTGGCATTGGCCATGCCGCCCTGGAAGGCGTAGTAGCTGTTGGAATCGAGGATATCGTGCTCGCGGTTATCCTGGTTCTGCATCACCGCTTCCAGGCCTTTAAGCTGCTGCTCGAAGGCATCCGGGGCGGCGGTGCCAGACTCGGCAAACTGCCCGTAGGCGTAGGCGCCATTATCCAGGTAGGCCTGTGCCAGGTCATCGGCATTTTCCCAGGCGCCGTTGTCGATCAGCCGGTTAAGGCCGGTACCGTACTCCCCTGGCTTGCTGCCAAAGATCCGATAGCCTGCCTGCTGGGCGGCCATTTCGGGGCTCAGCCCCTGGTTTTCCAGCACCTGCTGGCGGGCCATCACCGCATCACGAATGGTGTTGCTGTTGCCCGGTTCGGCGTAGCTGGCCACCGCCTGTACCGCCGCATCGAACAGCCGGATCACGTTGGGAAAGGCATCGCGGAAGAAGCCAGAAACCCGCAGAGTAACGTCCACCCGCGGACGGTTGAGCAGCATCGAGGGAATCACCTCGATATCGATCACCCGCTGGGAGCCCAGCGACCAGATGGGGCGTACGCCCATCAGCGCAAAGGCCTGGGCAATGTCATCGCCACCGGTGCGCATGGTGGCGGTCCCCCAGATGGAGAGCCCCAGGCGGCGGGGGTAGTCGCCGTTATCCTGCAGATAGCGCTCGACAAACGCCTGGGCAGATTTTTCGCCCAGCGTCCAGGCGGCGGGCGATGGAATCGAGCGGTTGTCCACGCTGAAAAAATTGCGCCCGGTGGGCAGCGTATCCAGCCGGCCGCGGCTGGGGGCGCCGCTGGGCCCCGGGGGGACAAACAGGCCGCTAAGCCCATCAAGCAGTGAGCTGATTTCAAGCTCGGCGCTCTGCTGAAGCGCGACCCATAGCTGGTCCCGGGCGTAGCGCAGCTGCTCGGCGGTCGCGGGATAGTGGGCGGCCAACGCCTCCAGACTGCCCGGCGCGACCACGTACGCCTCGACGAGCTGGTGGGCCAGCGCCTCCAGCCGCTCGCGGGTGTCGTTGCCGCTGCGCCAGGCGGCGCTATCCAGCTCGCGCAGCACGTTTGGCCGCGGCCCCGTCCAGGGCTCGGCGTCGGCCTTCAGCGGGTCAAAGGGCGCTTGGCCTGCTGCGTGCAAGGCCAGGTCATCGGCCAGGTTATGCAACAGGCCGCGCTGGGCAATGCTTTCACCTCTCGGCAAGCGCAGCAGCGCCACCAGGGTGCCGACCACTTTATCCTGGGGCGGCAGCGTGCCGAGAATGTGCAAGCCGTGACGAATCTGCGATTCCTTGATGTCGCATAGGAAGGTATCCAGCTCGTTCAGGATCAGCGCTTCGTCCTGGCTGTCGACCGCCTTGGTCAACTCCTGGTCGATGCCGGTCTCGCGCAGGTGCTCAAGAATCTGCTCGCGGATTAACGCCTCGCGCCGGGGGTCCATATCCAGCGCCTGGTAATATTCGTCGGTGAGCGCTTCCAGCCGGGCCATATCGCCATACAGCTCGGCGCGGGCCAGGGGTGGCATCAGGTGGTCGATAATCACCGCCTGGCTGCGCCGCTTGGCCTGGGCGCCCTCGCCCGGGTCATTGACGATAAACGGGTAGAAATGCGGCACCGGCCCGAGCGCAATATCCGGCCAGCAATCAGCGCTAAGCGCACTGCTTTTACCCGGCAGCCACTCAAGGTTGCCGTGCTTGCCCACGTGAATCACCGCTTCCACCTGGTAGTGCTCGCGCAGCCAAAAGTAGAACGCCAGATAGCTATGCGGCGGCGCCAGCTGCATATCGTGGTAGGACTGGGTCAGGTCGTCGATAAAGTCGCGTTCGGGCTGGATACCCACGAAGGTGTCGCCCAGCCGGATACCCGAGATCATCAGCCGCCCCTGGCGGCATTTGGGGTCATCATCGGGCGCCCCCCAGCGCGTCCATACCGTTTCCTGCAGCTCGGCGGGCAGGGTTTGAAACCAGGCCAGGTAGTCGTCAACGCTAATGCTTTGCCAGCACATGCGCTGGTCGATGACATTGCGGTCATTGGTCACCGCCCCCTGCAGCAGGCGGATCAGGTCATCGCCACTGTCGGGCAGGTCGCTGACCGGGTAACCCGCGGATTGCAGCGCGGTTAATATCTGCAACGTCGAGGCGGGCGTATCCAGCCCGACGCCATTGCCAATCCGGCCATCGCGGTTGGGGTAATTCGCCAGCACCAGCGCCAGCCGTTTGGCGTGATTGGGGGTGGTGCGCAAGTGGCAGAACCGGCGCGCCAGTTTGGCGACAAACTCAGCGCGCTCCGGGTGCAGGGCGTGGTGGGTCACCGATAGCTGGCTGCGTTCGTTATACAGCGCTTCCGCCTTGAAGCCCACGGCACGGGTGATCACCCGGCCATCCATTTCTGGCAGTACAATCTGCATCGCCACATCCCGGCTTCTCAGCCCGGCGGCCGAGGCCTGCCAATCCTCCATGGTGCTGCTGGAAAGAATCGCCTGCAGGATCACCGGCTGGCCGACGAACACGCTCTCGGGAATCGCCCCGCCCAGCGGGTAGGTGTCATCGGAATTGCGGTTGATCGAGAAGCTGGTGGTGTTGACCACCAGCATGGCGCCGGTCTGCTCGATCAGGTGATTGATAAAGGCAATGCAGTCGGCCTCTTTCAACGAGGCAACGGCGATGGCGAGTGGCTCGAGTCCCTGCCCTTTAAGCGCTTCGATCATGCCATCGACGACCAGGGTATTGGCGCCCTGCAGGTGGCTGCGGTAGAACAGCAGCAGGCACACCGGCCGTTCCGGCTGCTGGTTGGCCCGCCATTCGCTCAGGCTCATCACCTGGCGCCCCGTCTGGCTTGCGGCATCGCTTGGCGCATAGATCACCGCCGCGGGCACCACCTTGGGTTCCTTCCAGGTGGTGGGCAACGCCAGGCACTCGCTGCCCAGGTAGCGCAGCAGCTGCTCGGCGTTATCCACGCCGCCTTCGCGCAGGTAGCGCCATACCCGATAGGCGCTGTCATAGTCGACGCTCGAAGCTTCCAGCAGCGCGTCGTCCGGGGCATCGCAGCCGGGCACCAGGATCAACTGGCGGCCGGGCTTGGCGTTCAGCCAGGCCAGCAGGCGTTCGTAGCCGTATTGCCAGTAGGCCTGCCCGCCCAGCATCGACACGACCACCAACTGCGCCTTTTCCAGCACCCGATCCTCGTAGAGGTCGTAGGCGGCGGGCTTGACCAGGTTCATCCAGTTGGCCAGACGCACCGACGGATAGCGCTCGCCCAGGCGATCGATCGCCTGGGCCAGGGCCGAGAGGTTGCTGTCGGCGGCCGAGAGAATCACGACATCCGCGGGGCTTTGTTGAAGATCGACAATGCCTTCATCATCAACAAAGCCACCGGGTTTGGCGGCAAAAAGGTGCATTAGGCGGCTGTTGTTACCTCTGCTTCGGCAAGCGCTTCACGCAGCGCATCGCTGTCCAGCGACTTGCCAATGATGACCAGTTGGGTTTGACGCGTTTCACCTTCCGCCCAGAGACGGTCGAAGTAGCCATCCAGACGTTCACCCACGGCCTGGATCACCCGGCGCATCGGCTTGCCGGGAATCGCCGCAAAGCCTTTGGCACGGTAGATTTCCTGGGTTTTGACAATGTGCTGCAGCTTGGCCGCCAGCAGGTCGCCGTCGACTTCGCCCAGGCTGATTACGCAGGAATCAAAGTTGTCGTGGGCATGGTCGTGATGCGCGCCCTCAGCGTGATGCTTGTCGTGGTGATTGGTGATCAGGTCGATGCTCGCTTCGCTGGCCGCCCCGATGCCCATCAGGGCTTCCAGTTGAACGGTATTGGTGGCCAGGGTTTGATCGACAAACAGGTACTTCACCGATTCCGGCACACGCGCCTGAATCAACGCCTCGACCCGCGCCTTGTCGTCCGGGCTGAGCAGGTCCGTCTTGCTGACCAGCACCAGATCGGCCGCGCTTAGCTGGTCGTCGAGCAGTTCCTGCAGGCTGGGGTCGTGATCCAGGCTTTCATCGGCCTGGCGCTGGGCTTCTACCTTGGCAACATCGCTGGCATAGCGGCCAGAGGCCACGGCGGGGCCGTCAATTACGGTAATGATGGCATCGACAGTGCAGTGCTGGCGCACCTCCGGCCAGTTAAACGCCTGCACCAGCGGCTTGGGCAGCGCCAGGCCGCTGGTTTCGATCAGAATGTGATCGATATCGTCGCGGCGGGCGACCAGCTTTTTCATCACCGGTAGAAATTCCTCTTCTACCGTGCAGCAGATACAGCCGTTGGCCAGCTCAAAGATGCCGCTGTCGTCGCCTTCCACCGCCTGACCGTCTTCGCAGTCGAGGGCACAGCCGCGCAGCAGGCTTGAGTCGATGTCCTGCTCGCCGAATTCATTGACGATCACGGCAATTCGCTTGCCGGTCACCTGGCGCAGAATGCTTGCCAGCAGGGTGGTTTTACCGCTGCCCAAAAAGCCGGTGACCACGGTGGCGGGTATCTTATTTAACTGCATGGGTCTCGTCCTCAGGTTCGATAGGCTGACGCGCTGGCGACGCTTTGCCGCTAAACAGCAGCGCGATCGCGGCAGGGTTGTTGGCAAAAAACAGGTGCAAGTAGGTGGCCGTCAATCCACGCTCACGAAAAATGGCCTCCCCGGGCGCAGGGTGGCGCTGGCGGCGGCCGTGGGCGATGGGCTCAGGCGTTCCTTCGGCCATCGACCGATGGTGGGCATGGCCGCGCACCGGGCCTTCGGGCAACGCGGCGGTTTGCATCCCCTGGCAGCCCCGACGCCCGCGCATGGCACCGTGCCCCGGCAGCAGGCCCAGCATGGTGTGGGTGGTGTCGTCGTAGTCGGTCAGGGTTTCCAGGCAGTAAAGCAGCCCACCACACTCGGCCAGAATCGGCTTGTCGTCGGCAAAAAACTGCCTGATCGCCGCGTGCATGGCCGAATTGGCCGCCAGGGTCGCGGCGTGGATTTCCGGGTAGCCCCCGGGTAGCCACAGCGCATCGCAGCTGGGCAAGGCGCTGTCGGTGAGCGGCGAGAAAAAGCGCAGCTGCGCGCCCATCTGCTCGAGCAGGTCCAGGTTGGCCTGGTAAATGAAGCTGAACGCGGCGTCTTGGGCCACGCCGATGGTGCACCCGGCAAGCGACGGCAAGTCGGCGGTCACGACGTCTGCCGGGGCAGTAAAGGTCACCGGCGGCAGCGCAAGCAGCGTCTGGGGCAGGTTTTCCGCCTCGATAACGCTTGCGCCCTTTTCAAAGCGCACTTCCAGGTCATCCCGAATTTCGTCGGCCTGCACCAGGCCTAGATGGCGCTCGGGCAGCGACAGCTCCGGGTTGCGCGCGATGGCAGCGAGCAGTGGGATACCCTGCGGCAGGGTGGTCTCGATCAGCTCGCGGTGGCGCTCGGAGCCGCAACTGTTGGCGATAAGCCCGACAATGCGGATATCGTCGCGAAAGCCCGCCAGCCCCGCCAGGAGTGCGCCCGCGGTTTGCGCCATGCCTTTGACGTCCATCACCACCACCATGGGCAAGCCAAACCGGGCGGCCAGGTCGGCACTGGAAGGCTCGCCGTCAAACAGGCCCATGGCGCCTTCGACTAATATCATGTCCGCCGTCTGGGCGGCTTCGTAAAAGCGCTGGCGGCAGTAGGCATCGCCCGCCATCCACAGGTCCAGTTGATCCACTGGCTGACCGGCGGCTTGCGCCAGCACCTGGGGGTCCAGGTAGTCGGGGCCGGTTTTAAACACGCGCACCACCTTGCCCTGGTTGCGCAGCGCCCTGGCCAGCGCGGCGGTAAAGGTGGTCTTGCCCTGCCCCGAAGAAGGCGCGGCAATAAACAGCGCCGGGCAGCTTGCAGTGGGTGTGCTCATCAGTATTCGATCCCCGCCTGGGCTTTAACACCGCCACGAAAGGCGTGACGCTCGTCCTTCACCGTGCTGATGGTGTCGGCGATTTCCTGAAGCGGCGTCGCCATGGTGCGCCCTGTGATGATCACGTTTTGATGCGCGGGGCGTTGGTTAAGCGCTTCGACCACCGGCAGCGGGTCGAGGTAGCCGTACTTGAACATGTAGCTCATTTCATCGAGGACGATGAGGTGGTAGTCAGGGTTCTCGAGCAGCCCCTTGGCCACCGCCCAGGCCGACTGGGCAGCTTCAATATCGCGCTCGCGGTCCTGGGTTTCCCAGGTAAACCCCTGACCCATGATGTGCCAGTCAAGGTTGGGCTGGTCGCGGAAAAACAGGTATTCGCCGGTTTCACGGCGGCCCTTGATAAACTGGATCACCGCGCAGCGTTGCCCGTGACCCAGCGCCCGCGCCAGGGTGCCCAGCGCCGAGCTGCTTTTGCCCTTGCCGTTGCCTTTCAGCAGGATCAACACCCCGCGCTCTTCCGTGGCGCGGCTGATGCGCTCGTCGACCACGTCCTTTTTGCGCTGCATGCGGTGGGTATGGCGATCGTCAGTCATGGCGTTTCCTGTCCAGAAAAAGGTGTCGCGTAGCGCGCCCCCAGTTGCTGGGCGATGCGTGCGCCCTGGCCGCGCTTGATTTTCGATGACTCGGTATCCAGCAGGACACAGTCGCCCAGCGGGCCGAGGTCGGCGACGGATTCGCGGGTACGGCCGTCGGTAATCAGATAGGTGCGGATGTGCAGACCAGGTTCACGGCGCTGCCACTGATGGATCAGGCGCTTCGCCTCGATCACCGCCTCGCGCAGCGGCGTGCCGCCGCCGCCGGTGGCGGCCTCCAGCGCCGCCTCTACACGCTTGGGCGCACGTTGCCGGGAGAGCAGAGGCACCACGCCGCCGTTGCCGAACCCGACGACGGCGACCTGTTCGCGTGCCGCGTAGGCCTGGCGCACCAGCGATTCTACGAGCCCCTTTGCCTGGCCCAGCAGGCGCTGCCCCAGGGTGGAGCCAGAGGTATCCAGCAACACCAGATGCGCCCTTGGCTGCCCGGCCTGTGTCTTGCGCATTTTAAGCGTTCGCCAGGGCCACTGGCCGCGGTTGGCGATCAGGGTGCCAAAGCCGTCCAGACGAGACGTTTCAGTCCGCGAGCGTCCCTTGCCTGATACCTGCCCTTTTTCACCGGACGCCGGAGTCGCCGCCGTTTTCGCCTGACCAACACCGTTTGGCGTATCCGCCAGTTCAGGCGCTGCCTGCTGAATGGTTGACTGAGCCTGGGGCGGCATGGCACCCCACTGCCCCTGTTCGCCGCGCTGCTCGGATGATCCGCCGGTCGACGCACCAGTCGTTGATGACGAACCGCCCTCGCCTCCCGAAGGCGGTGTCTTCGGCGGCGAAGAAGGCGGGGTTTGCTCGGGCGATTGGGTACGCCGATGGTCCAGCACCCACGGCTCGACGGTATCGATATCCTGCTGCGCCACTTCGCTTGCACCGCGCCAGGCGGCGTGGGCGCGGGCGGCGCGATGCCAGGTCACGTCGGCTCGCAACCCTTCCACACCGGCGGTTTCACAGCGCGAGGCGATGGTGTGATACACCCATGACGGGGTAATGACATCCACCAGTTGGCGCTGGGCCTGATGAATCTGCTCGGTCAGTGCGGCCTGGGCCTCCTCGAAGCCACGGGCCGCCCCCGCAGGGTCGCGGTCAAAGGCTTCGCGCTGCTGGACGATGGCGATACGTTCTTCCACGCTGATGCTCGCGGCCTGGTCGATACACAGCCCAAAACGATCCAGCAACTGCGGGCGTAGCTCGCCTTCATCCGGGTTCATGGTGCCAATCAGGCTGAAGCGCGCCGGGTGGGAGTGGCTGATACCGTCACGCTCGACGATGTTCGTTCCGCTGGCGGCCACATCCAGCAGCAAATCGACCAGGGTATCCGGCAGCAGATTGACCTCGTCCACATACAGCACGCCGCCATCGGCTTTAGCGAGCAGCCCGGCATGAAAGGTGGCTTCGCCATTGGCCAGCACCTTTTGCAGATCCAGACTGCCGACCAGCCTGTCTTCACTGGCGCCCAGGGGCAGAGTCACAAAAGGAGCACGCTGCCCGTCGCTATCGCCAGGTAAAATAGCGGCCAGAGCCCTTGCCAAGGTCGACTTGGCGCTACCTCTTGGCCCACTAACCAGCACCCCACCGATACGCGGATTAATGGCATTAAGGATCAGCGCGGTTTTCAGCGCTTCCTGGCCAACCACCGCCGCAAAGGGAAACTCACTCACCGGCACCTCCCGTGCTGGCCAAGCCGGTCAGCCGGTCAACATCCGCCAGCTGATTTGATGGCTGCGAGACTTGAATATGATTCATGGCGATTAGCTGAGGGATAATAAAACCATTCATAAAGAAGTGGGAATATAAAAGGTGTTCAGTATAGAGGAAGGCATGGCGGCGAGGCCAATTTGTTACAAGCTATTAACTTTGCGAAGGCATATATCAGCTGACGCTAAGAATGCCGTCGGATTTTTACACGCCTTCGGAATAAATGTTATAACATTGCTTTTATGGTAGGGTTTCATAAGATCCTTAGGCTTTGTGTTGTTCGCTATCCCCCTGCCACCTAGAATAGCCAGTGTCGGTGTTCCCCACGGAACTTAATAGAGAATCCGCCGCGGCTTGCCGCGAAACGGAACTGCCCCCGCAACTGTAGGCGGCGAGCGATGCTTTTTGATGCCACTGGACACATTGTCTGGGAAGGCGAGCTAGCCATGACCCGTCAGTCAGGAGAACTGCCGATATATTGCTTACATCGAGCGAAGTGGCTCGGCCAGTGTTTTCTGGCCGAATGCGGAGCTCATCATGCACGGGAGTGTACATGATGTTGAGATTGACCACGGCCATCGCCGCGAGCGCTGTTGGCCTTGCCCAGGCAGCTTACGCCTCCACCGACTACCCGCTTACGCTAACCAATTGCGGTGTAGAGATCAGCGTGGCGTCGCCCCCGGAGCGAACGGTGACGGTAGGCCAGTCAGCCACGGAGATCCTCTATTCGCTGGGGCTCGCTGATCGAGTGAATGGCACCTCGGTGTGGTTCACCCCGGTCCTTCCCCAGTTTGCTGAAGTCAATGAAGCGATCGAGCGGATCGCCAACGACGACCCAAGCTTTGAGGCCGTGGTCAATAAACGGCCTGACCTGGTGGCGGTACAATACGAGTGGCACGTGGGCCCCACCGGCAGCGTCGCCACCCGGGAACAGTTTCATGAGCTGGGTATTAACACCTATATTATGCCTGCCGACTGCGACACCAAGGATAACTCTACTGGCGGCGATGGCACCCGCACCGCCGCCTTCTCGACGGACTCCATCTATAAAGGGATCACCGAGTTAGCCAAGATCTACGACGTTCAAGACGCTGGCGAGGCGTTAGTAGCAGAGCTGAACGACCGCGAACAGCGCGCTATCGACTTGGCGAGCAGCCTTGATTTACCGGAAGACTTGTCAGCGGCATTCTGGTTCTCATCGACAGACCTGGGGGTTAGCCCCTTTGTTGCGGGTCAGTTGGGCGCACCGGGCTATATGATGGATAAGCTCGGTATGCGCAATGTGATCGAGTCCGATGAGGAGTGGCCCACGGTGGGCTGGGAGAGCATCGCCAGGGCTGACCCCGATGTGCTTGTTATCGCTCGCATGGATCGCCGTCGCTTTCCTGCCGACGACATTGAAGCCAAGCGTGAGTTTCTGCACAGTGACCCGGTTACCCGTGAAATGACGGCGGTTAAAAACAACCACATCATAGAGATGGATGCCCACGCCATGAGCGCCACGATGCGCACTATTTACGGCCTTGAAACACTGGCCGAGGCGCTAGCGACAATGGCATTTGACGAATGAGCATTGCGTTAACGCGGCTATCTACGGCAGGTTTTGCACTGCGCTGGTTATGGATCACGCCGCTGGTGCTCGTAGTGGCGCTAATCGCGGGTACCGCCATCGGCGAGACACCGATTCCCGTTGATACCATTCTCAAAGTGCTCGCCAATCAGCTACTGGGCGCGGATTATGCGGTTGACCGGATCGATGCAGGCATTATCTGGAACTACCGGCTTAGCCGCGCCGTGGTCGCTGCCTGTTGTGGTACCAGCCTGGCGCTGGCAGGGGTCGTGCTTCAGGCGCTGCTGCGCAATCCCTTGGCCGACCCCTACTTGATGGGCATTTCCGCTGGGGCCTCTACCGGCGCGGTGGCCGTTGCCGTCGCTGGCCTTGGCGCGGGGGCGCTTTCGCTCTCCCTGGGTGCCTTTGTGGGCGCCCTCCTCGCCTTTGGTATCGTGGTGATGCTCGCCCATGCGGCCAACAGCGGCGTGGGGGGTGGCCGCGGCGTTCAGGCAGCGGGAGCGATTATTCTGGCAGGCATCGCCGGCTCGCAGCTGTTCAATGCGCTGACCGCTTTTATCATTACCAAGTCGGCGAGCGCCGAGCAGGCCCGGGGCATCATGTTCTGGCTGATGGGTAATCTTTCTGGTGTGCGCTGGGCCGATGTGACCTTGGCGGTGCCTGCCGCGCTGTTTGGGGTACTGGTTTGCCTATGGCACCGCCGCTCCCTGGATGCCTTTACCTTCGGTGCCGACAGCGCCGCCTCCATGGGCATCGCGGTGCGCCCGGTGCGTGGCATGCTGATTATCGCCATGGCGCTGGTCACGGCGGTGATGGTGTCTATTGTGGGGGCGATTGGCTTTGTTGGGCTGGTGATTCCCCATGCCATGCGTTTTATCGTAGGCAGCCAACACACGCGATTGGTTCCAGCCACGGCGCTTGCTGGGGCGGTCTTTTTGATTGGCTCAGATATTCTTTCGCGCACTCTGATCCCCGGCCAAGTGCTACCGATCGGGGTGATTACTTCGCTGATTGGCGCACCTGCCTTTGCGCTCATTCTCGTGCGCGGCAAGAGGTCGTAATGCAGTTAACCGCTCAAAAACTCGATTGGTCAGTGCATGGCACGCCTCTACTGATTGACATTAACCTTACCGTCGAGCCCGGCCAAACCTTTGGCCTGGTGGGGCCGAACGGCTCGGGCAAGACGTCGCTACTTCGCCTGTTGGCAGGCTTGAACAAACCCAAAGCAGGACAGGTGCTAATGGAAAGCCAGCCCCTGCACAACCTCAAGCAACGGGCGATTGCTCAGTCTATTGCCTTAGTCGAGCAGCAGGCCGATACCACCGATAGAATTAGCGTGCGTGACGTAGTGGCGCTGGGCCGGACGCCCTTTCTTACCGCATTGCGCCCCTGGTCAACTGAAGATGATGCCATCGTGGTTCAGGCGCTGGTCGATGTCGATATGGCGCATATGGCCGACCGGCTTTGGCACACGCTTTCCGGCGGTGAGCGCCAGCGCGTGCATATTGCCCGCGCACTGGCGCAGCAACCCAAGATTCTACTGCTCGATGAGCCCACCAACCATCTGGATATCCGCCACCAGCTGTCGATCCTTGAGCTGGTAAGGCAGCTTCCGGTTACGGTGATTATCTCGCTGCACGACCTGAACCACGCCATGGAGTGTGACCGCATCGGTGTAATGGACGGCGGCCGCCTGGTGGATAGCGGCCCGCCTAAAGAGGTACTCACGGCATTCCGGCTACGCCAGACCTTTGGTGTCTACGCCGATATCTTCGCCGACCCCATCGACGGCAGCCAGATGATGCGTTTTCGCAATGCTATTTAGTCATGACGCGCACAGCCAGGTGATCAATCAGCGGGGTTAGCCGTTGTTTGCTAAGGTGATGTGGTGCTTACCATTAACCAGGGGATACCTATGCGACTTCTATTCACCGGTGGCAGTGGCAAGGCGGGCCGCCATGCGACCGCCTATCTTCGCGACCAGGGTCACCGCGTCACCAACCTGGACTGGGCAACATCCGACGTGCCCGGCATTTCCACTCTGAAGACAGACCTCACCGATGCTGGCCAGGTGTTCAACGCCTGCCACGCCTACGCCGGAATGGACGAGCTGGAACCGGGCACCGGCGTGCCACGCTACGATGCCATTGTCCACTTTGCGGCGATACCCGCCATCCTGCACCGGCCGGACAACGAGACGTATCGCATCAACACCTTGAGCACTTACAACGTACTGGATGCCGCCACCAAGCTGGGTATTCCCAAGGTAATTTTTGCCTCCAGCGAGACGACCTACGGCGTGTGTTTTGCCGACGGCGAGGTGCAACCGGATTACCTGCCGGTCGATGAAGAGCATCCCACCGTGCCTCAGGACAGCTACGCCATGAGCAAGGTGGTCAACGAAGTCACCGCGCGCTCCTTCCAGGCACGCTCGGGTATCGATATCTACGGCCTGCGCATCAATAACGTTATCGAGCCCCACGAGTACCGCCAGCATTTCCCGACCTACATGGACAACCCGGCGCTGCGCCGTCGCAACATCTTCGCCTACATCGACGCCCGCGACCTGGGCCAGATGGTCGATTGCTGCCTGAAGACGGACGGCCTGGGCTACCAGGTGTTCAACGTCGCCAATGACGATCTATCGGTGGGGCTAACAAACGCCCAGGTGATTGAACGCTTCTACTCAGGGGTACCGACCAAGCGGGAAATGGGCGAGCACGAGACCTTCTATAGCATTGAGAAAGCGCGTCGTCTGGTCGGTTTCGCACCGCGCCATTCCTGGCGGGATGAGCTGGAGAAGTAAGGGTGCCGTGAACTAGCGACGTTGATTTGTCTAGCCAACAAGGAGACGACCATGGCCGATTCCCCGGTAGCGGGTGTGCCTCGATGGCTGAAGCTGGCCTTTTCGTTGTGGGTCCTGATCTGGGCGCCGAGCTATGCAGTGCTGCTGGGCCCCCAGAATTTCTTCTGGCTGTGCAACGTGGCAAACTTCCTGTTGCTGGTGGCGCTTTGGACGGAGCATCGTACCCTGATGTCGATGCAGTGGCTGGCGGTGGCGCTGGTCGGTAGCCTGTGGACGCTTGACGTCGCGACGGCGGCGTTCACCGGCGTCCACCCCATCGGTGGCACCGAGTACATGTTCAACCCCGAGCACCCACCCATGACGCGGGCCATGTCGCTTTATCACGTTGTACTCCCGCTGGTGGCAGGCATCGGCGTGGCGAAACTGGGCTACGCGCGCCGCGCCCTGCTGTGGCAGACCCTGCTGACCTGGATCGTGGTGCCGTTGTCCTACCTGCTCACTGACGCCGAGCGTAATATCAACTGGGTACACG
Organism: Halomonas sp. G11; assembly: GCF_001663515.1. Taxonomy (NCBI): domain Bacteria; kingdom Pseudomonadati; phylum Pseudomonadota; class Gammaproteobacteria; order Oceanospirillales; family Halomonadaceae; genus Halomonas; species Halomonas sp. G11. The sequence goes on along the minus strand of NZ_LYXG01000017.1, from coordinate 9,721 downwards.
GCCCTTTTGGCCAACCTCAAGACAGCCTCGACCCTTGGTTGTATCTGCTCCTGCTAACCTTGATATGGCCGGTAGCCGTCTACCTGCCACTGCACCTGGTGATGGTTGGCGGGCAGCGCTGGCGGAGTCGCTAAGAATGAGACACATCAGAAAGCTATCAACGTTAAAATCTCAGCCTTTACTTGGCAGAACTGGGGTTCGAGCAGTTAATTGTTCTATTAATTTATCGCGGTCATCTTTACTTAGCATACCGATGTAGAGTGTTCGCCTTTTAATTTCGCCACTATGCATATAAAGAACCTTCAGCTTACTACCACCAACCTTCTCAAAGCTTTCTACACTACTATAATAAATCTTTAACGACGGCGAAATAGGTGTTTTCTTGAACTCAAAATGATCTTCATAAACCTTAAAAACCTTATGAAAATGATAAAGTATACCGAAAGCTATCGCGACAGCACCCACCGCCACTAGGAAAAAGCGCATCTCCATTGAAAGTGCTGTCATCATCAGAGAGTAGGCAATAATGATGATCCCACCAATTGGTTGAACTAACCTATCGATCGGCTTAGCCCTAAATGCACTAGAAAACTCCATTGCAACCGCCCCTTTTACCATTGAATTGATTTTACTTAGTTACTTCACTGTACAACCTAATGACAGCAGCCTTTCCACCAGGCTGTGAAGACTGGCGCTTACCTGATTTTATTTTCGACCTTTCCTTAAAAATAGAACTAGTCCAAAAGCTATTGCAACATAAAGAGCTCTGGTTAGCGCTGTGTAATGAGGAGGTATAATAACCTTTTCATCATAGCGCACCTTCATTTCTTTTAATATTTTATCGTCTTCATTTTTTTTGACACGCTGATTCTCCCAGTTCTAGGAGATGGCGATATTATATAGCCATACTCTTAGTTTGTCCCGTTGTCCTGGATCCGGCGGCTCCATAATAGCCGCGACTCAATGATGGTGTCCCGCTCAGGGTTCGCCTCTTCCCGCTGCTGACGCTTGGTGGGGGTATAGACCGTGTCGGCGTAGTAATCGCCAAAGTTCTCTTTAACGGACATTAAGCCTTTACTTGATCCAGTAGTCATCAGCGGTTTTCCCACGCAGAGGAAAGTCCTTCGGGCTCATGCTCCTTGTGTGTTCCATGCCCGTTACCGCCAGGGAAGGCCGCCAGCGGCCTTCCGAAAGAACGTATTGATAATGCTTGCTGTGGTGTCGTTAATCGCCGTCGCGTTTATTCTGCGGGGATGCATCTTTTGCTTCACCGCGCTCGACAAAGCGGTCCGACTTGTTGGGGAAGCGGCCGTAGGCGTTGACGTCTTCGGGCTCAGCGGTATAGCTGTCGCCATAACCCGGTACCGACTGGGCCATCAGATCCGGGCGGCTGCCCCAGGGGGCGGCGTCCACGATCTGGCGGTGCTCTTCGCGTAGCTGCTTGAGTTCTTTCTCGCTGGCCTTGGCGTAGAGATCACGCCAGTAGGTCGCCGGGCGACCGCGCTTACCCGCCTCATCAAAGGCCTTGGTGGTAGGGTCGAGATGACGAAACGGCTCCAGGCGGGGAATGTCCGGCAGCGGCTGGCTGACATCCATATAACGGCCCAGCATGTCCCACATGGCATATAACTGGGCAATACTCCCGTCGGCCGGGAAATCGAAGTCAAGCGGTAGACCGTTGCGCTCGTCTTTGCTGTGCTGTGGATAGCGATGACGCACCTTGAGGCTATGGAACTGATTACCCTTCATATCCGCGCGCATTTCGATAAAGGCATCGAACTCATAAAAAGGGAACTCCCCACGGAAGGTCTTCACCATACCCGTGCGCCGACAAAAAGCGATATCGTCAGACCAGTTTTTATTGCTTTTGTAAAAGCGGATGCTGTATTTCGCGTAAAGTTTTCGCAGTATGGTAGCGGCTCCACATACTGACACCACAATGATTAGTGGAGTTAGCGCATCGATAATGTTATCCGCTGCGAATAAAAATAGAATTGTACATAGTGCTACTACACCGGTAATAAAGTATCCCCCCCCACCTATAAAACTAAACCCGTGGGAGATGACCACAAACCAAAATCGCAAGAAACGATAAAGCAAGCTGATATTTTCATCGACAAACTTTGACCAGCGCGCTTCATTAATCATGGCATAGGCAAGATAATCCTCCTTCATGTATTGGTAGTCTTCAAACCACTCATTGTCGTACTCATAGAGGGTAGGATTAACCCCAACATAATTCCCCCAGGGTAGCCGGGCCACGTCCAAGTTACTGCCCAGTTTTTTCCAAGTGCTTTTTTCTGGCGGTGGTGCCTGGCGGGGAATGGCGTCGGCCCGGAACGCGGTCTCGGCATAGTGATCTTGTGGTTGATCCGTCTGGCTCATACTCCAGCTCCTTGTTTGTTCCATACCCGCTTAGCCACGTTACCGCCAGGGAAGGCCGCCAACAGCCTTCCGAAAGAAAATATTGATCATGCTTGCTGTGGTGTCGTTAATGACCGTCGCGTTTATTCTGCGGGGATGCGTCTTTTGCTTCAGCGCGCTCGACAAAGCGGTCCGCCTTGTTGGGAAAGCGGCCGTAGGCGTTAACGTCTTCGGGCTCAGCGGTATAGCTGCCGCCATAGCCGGGCACGGATTGGGCCATCAAGTCCGGGCGGCTGCCCCAGGGCGCGGCGTCGACCACCTTTCGGTGCTCCTCGCGCCATTGTTTCAGTTCCTGCTCGCTGGCCTTGGCGTAGAGATCACGCCAGTAGGTGGCTGGACGACCACGCTTACCCGCCTCATCGAAGGCCTTGGTGGTGGGGTCAAGATGCCGGAACGGCTCCAGGCGAGGAATGTCTGGCAGCGGCTGGCTGACATCCATGTAGCGGCCCAGCATGTCCCACATGGCATAGCGCTCGGCGATACTGCCGGTATCGGTGGGGAAGGTGAACTCTAACGGCAAGCCGCTGTGTTTGTCCTTGCTGAATTGCGGATAGCGATGACGCACCTTGAGGGTATGATACTGATTACCCTTCATGTCCGCGCTCATTTCGATAAAGGCATCGAACTCGTAGAAGGGAAAATTCCCCTGAAAGCTCTTGACCAGGCCCGAACGACGACAGAAAGCAACATCATCCGACCAGTTCTGGTTACTCTTGTAGAAACGAATACTATGTTTCTCAAACAGAGTTTTAAATACAGTAGCCACACCACAGACTAAAAAAAATGACAGCGGAACCAAAAGCCCATCATATGGAAATGGCTCATCTGGATTTACCAAAAAGGCAGAAATTAATAATAGCAGTAAAACAAATACACCTATTGCCGAAACAAACCACCCTCCCCCCTTGCCGCCTCCTGGACCAATAAAACTAAGAAGATGCGTCCAAAAAACAAACCAGAAGCGAAAAAAGCGGTAGACCAGGCCGATATCTTCATCGACGAACTTTGACCAACGCAACTCGTTAAGATGATTGAAGTCATGGAAATCCTGCGCTCCCATATACTCGTAGTCACGATACCATCCTCCGGAATATTCATATTCAAATTCCGATGGATTAACGCCTACATAATGTCCCCAAGGCAGGCGGGCAATATCGAAGTTACTGCCCAGCTTCCCCCATACACTCTTCTCTGGGGGCGGGGCCTGACGGGGAATAGCATCGGCCCGGAACGCGGTCTCGGCATAGTGATCTTGTGGTTGTTCCGTCTGGCTCATACTCCAGCTCCTTGTTTGTTCCACACCCAAGTCAGCGTCGAGGGTTGCGCTGCAAAGGCAACGCTATCTTCCAGCTTACGATGTTGTCTTGCGACTGGATCCCAGTATTCCACGCTGCCCTGCCCTTCAAGATCCCCCAGGGTTATGCGTACCAGGTAACTGCCCTGGTGGTATTCGCGTTGATAATCCGGCTCATGGCGGAAGCTGTGATGACTGGCCGCCAGCCATTTGGCGGGCACATCGCCAAGCCCTGTGGTGGGAACCCCCAGACGACGCCACTCCCGAGGAAGGCGAATGCCCAAATAACGCACCGTTGGGTCCTCTGGATCTTGTTTCGAAAGATCCACCAGTATGCGGCGGCTATCCATGGGGGCGTATTGATAGGTGTGACGCCTATCCGGCACGGGGGCCGAGTAGTCTACTTCTACCTGCGTGATGGGCACTTGAAACTCGCCGTAGCGCAGCCCCGGGCAGGTCATGCGAATGGCGATATCGCAGTCAACGAAATCAGAATCGAGATCGACTAGCCCTTGGGGCGCCACCAGCTCGAAGCGTGCCTGGAACAGTCCTTGCAGTAACTGGAAATACGCGTTTTCAGGAGAAGCTGACTGAAGGACTTTGAGGTAATCGTGCTTGTCCACCTGCCGAGCATCCTCCTCGGTGTCCTCCGCCAAGGCCTGAAGCTTCCCTGCCAGTTCATCTTGATGATTCCCGAAGGGTCCATAGCGTACCCAGAGGGAGAGGCGATCATCGCGAGCTTTGGTAGCCATGTATTGACATACCAACGCCACCCCGAGGCTGACCAGCATCACCGGTACCGGGCGAGGCGTACCCACCAAGCCCAAAAGGCCATGCAAAAATCGATTGCGCACGAGGTTCATCCTGGCGGCGTTCGACAACCCTTGGCCATAGCCAGCCCCGACATAGGAACCCACTCCGATGGCACCACTGGCACCCGCTGTCCAGCCAGCCGAGTCCTTCAGCCCTCGCTGGTAGAGTTGGTAGGCATCATTAGCCACCAGGGAAGCGGTAAAAAGTCCTGCTGCGAATGCAAAAGCCCCGCGAATCTGGCCAGCCTCGCCCATGGCTTCTTGCCACCCAGGCTTTTTGATCCACCGTTGATCAAGAAACTCATTGGCCTTAACGGCCCAACCCCAGCGGACATTGGACAGCTTAAGGCCCTGTAATGTCAGCAGGGAGGCATCAATAGTCGAACTAGCAGCTTTTAGAAGGTTTTTAATACTTCCTTTCTGCAAAGCGTCATCAATAGCCGACACCAGATTGAACGCCTCCAACACCACCAATCCCGACCAAAGCCCAATATACCCCGTCTGGGTCCATCGAAAGGCCTGCTCGCTGGTCACCTGGCCGGTCACCTGTGCACGGCCCGTGGCCGCTGGTGACGAGGCGACGTCGCCGCCCAAGACGTTGCGGGCGGAGGCGGCCTGGAGGGCGATGCCGCCCTGCGCCATCTCCTCGGTCAAAGGTTTGAACTGGCTGGGCAATAGCCAGTGAACGGCGCCATCGGCGTCGGCCACCTCGATGGGGAGGCCACCCATTAAAGCGCCCTTGAGGTCGGCTATATCGGAGGCCAGGGTGATGGTCATGGTCTCACCCAGCTTCAGGCCCGCCACCGCGTTGAGCAGGGTCGGTACGATGCTGCTGGCCACGGCGTCCGCGCCGTTGAGCGCCGTGCGGGCGCGGCTCATGGCCGGCCCCAGATCACCGACTTCTTCATCCAGGCGCTGCTGCCAGGCAATCAGTTGTTCCCCGGTCGGGGTAGCGACCTGATCCTGCTGGTCCATGACGTTTTGGGCGGCCGCCTGCAGCACGTCCAGATTCCTGGCATAAGGGCTGCCCCAAACGTTCGTGCTGCAGTTCTCATCGGCGAACAGCAACGGCGAGCAGGCATGCCCCGCGCGCTGCTGTGTCGCCGCGAATAGCGTCTCGAGGGTTTGCCGACACTTTGCAGGAGCCTGGAGCGTCTTGGCTTCTTCAGGCGTTGCCTTGAGGTCGAGGCAGTTCAAGCCGGCTTGCAGGGTCTCAATACACCTTGCCAGCAGCGCGTAAGGCTCCAGGTGGTTAAGATCATCAAACAGCATGGCGTCGCGCAGGGTATGGCAAAAGCCCCCCGGCGATGTGTCATTAAACAGCGTCACCAGCGCCGACAGCCGCTCGTCGATCCGCAGGCGGGCCAGGCGGCGCTCTTCTTCCTTGATCAAGCGAGCGAACAGGCTCTCCCGGGAGCGTTCGAGACGCGTGTCATACCAGGTGTCGAGGTAGAGCGGGTTTTCTTCACCATCCGGGCCATACGGCATGAAACAGTTGGCCTGGATCAGTTCAGCCGACTTGCCGTGGGGATGATATTTCATGCCTTCAGAGAGTAACCAAAGCAGTTCCTGACCCGACTGGATATCCTCAATCAGGTGGTCAATCGTCTGTTTGGGGTCGCGCAAGAAAACAGCGCAGAGCTGCTGGTCGCGAAGCGCCGCCAGGCAATCGTCGGTTCCCTCTGGCGCTGGAAGCATGGCAAGCGAAGCGTCATCTGCACGCTCATCATCCGCACGGCAGGCATTGTTCCATTGCTGCACCAGGCAGCTACGCAGCGCGGGGGAGAAGTGCCGTTGGCGCGTCTGTGTATCAATGTCTGGCGCTACGGCCTGTTGGTCGTCGGACTCGAAGAACTCACGCTCGGCCTGTAACTGCTCGACAAGGGTGTTCCAGCCCACCGCTGTGGTATCTTCCAGATAGTCCCTGGCGCTGCCCCAGGCTTGCTCATATACCGCATCGCGTGGGCGCATGGACGGCAGCCAGTCCAGGGCGGCCTTGCCAGCGCACTCGTCACGGCCGACCTCCACGCTATGGGTGTACATGTTGCGCATGTCGCCCTGCAGCATGGCACTCACTGACGATTCATTGAGGGCAAGCGGTTGGCAGCGCTGGTTGATCAACGTTGGGTTGGCTTCCAACTGTTCGATATGCGCCCAGGGCCAAGGATGGTCGGAGAAAGCCAGGCGCACATTGGCTGTTTTACCGTTGAGCTTGAGGGGCAAATGGAGGTGTGCCAGAGCGGGACCGGTGAACTCGCGAACGGTGGGAACGTCACCCTGTTGCCGGTACGTCGCGATGTCGCTATCGGTGAACCGCGGCGCTTGATTCGGCTCGCCGGATATTACCAACTCCCTGATCAGTCGGTTGTCGAGAAACACGTAGATGAAGCCGCCACGGCATGGCCCTGCCGCCAGCTCCTGATGATCGATGTACAGCATGGGCAAGGTCGAGACCATCAGGTTGTGCTGGAAGTCGCGTTGCTTGGGAATCAGGCCGCATTGAGATACATCTTCCACCTGCAGTAGCGGCACTTCAATATCGCCTATCTTTTGTACCAAGCGATAGTTTGCCAACTCTTCTTCTAAGTACGTTTGCTGGGTCTCGACAATCGGCCCGTAACGGCCTTCCGAAGCATCTCCCTCTGCCAGGCATTCTTCAGCGGCGTCACCCTGATAAAGCCAGTATTCATTCTGGTCGTTATCCGTATGACGACCGGTAATTTCCACGTAGATCGCCTTGGGGCTGCACGCATGGTTCTGTGACATTCCCGTGTCCTTTGTCATGTCATTGCACCGAGAGAAAGGGCCTCGATGAAGTGTTCAAATGCGTCACTCGTTATCAGCTTGCCTTGCGCGTTTTCCACCGCTTGCTTGCGTGACAGATTGAGTTGCCAGGTGTCGTGCCAGTAGTGCTCCAGCGCCTGCCAAAGGGAGGTGATGCAGTCGTCTTCTGTTTGCAGCAGGTCGAAACAATGGATGGCGTCGCCCAGTAAGGGCATCAGCCGGGAAAACTGCCTCAAGCCTTGCAGCCGCTGCTGAGTCTCCGGCGCCAATCGTAGCGGCTTACCGTCTGGCAGGTTGTTACAGTCCGCCGAGAAATAGCGTTCATGGACGATGTTTTCCTGACTCAGGCAAAGCGGCCACGACCAGCAAGTGTCCTCACCCATCAGGATAAGGCGGTCTGTCTGATCGAGTTGTTCCTCACCCAGCAAGAGGTGCAAGACGGCTGGCTCGTGAAAGCGCAGCAGCCCCATCCCGCTGCCAGGCGTGTCGATGGTCAGACAGGCGGCCAGGCGCTGTTGCAGGTCATCCAGAGAGGCAGGCGTGTCGATGACCACCGATGCGGCATACGGCATCCAGTCTGCACTGCATTGCTGCCACACCTTGGCATTGTGTGTGATATCCAGCAGCACGGGGCCGCTTTCTCGCACGGCGTGATAGGCCGTGCCGTCGTAAAGCCAGCGAAACATGGGCTGGTCCACCACGCTATAGAAGCGACGCAACACCTCACCTTCGGGAAGGCTGGCCGTATCGATCAACCAGTAGCGCCGTTCGCTTTGCTCTGGAAGATTCACTGCATAACGCATTAACTCGCCCTACCCCGGCATGGACAGTCAGACAGTGGGCAACTGCCATCGGTCTGCTTTTGGCATAGTTGGACGATGCTAGCCTCCTGTGCTGAAGCTTCCAGCAGCGCCTCATGGGTGACGGGCGGTATGACCTCATGCGCTTCCGCCACCGCATGTCCAGGCAACAACGGACCTTCCACCGCTTGCCCGCTGCCATTGCCGGGGCTGCCGCCTGCGTTGACGCGCACCTTGGGGCCCACCACGGTGACGCCGCTGCCATCCAGCTTGAGAAAGCTGCCGCCAGCGTTCAGGCTTAATTCGTCACCCGCCTCAAGCACCACTTTGTGACCTGCCTTGATATGCAGTTCCCGGCCGCTTTCACTCAGCCAGGCCTGGCCTGCGTTGATATGCAGGGTGCCTTGTACCGTGAAGTGCTGCTGGCCTTCGGTATGCTCGAAACGGTTGCCGTGCACCGTGTGGTGATCGTCGTTGTCGACCTCGCTGATGCGGTCGTGATTGACCTTCAAGAAGCTGTCGTTGTGGGTCTCTTCAATACGGTCGTTGAGCGTCAGCAGCTCCAGGTCTTTCTGGGCGTGGAGCCAGATCTGCTCTTCGCCGGCCTGGTCTTCGAAGCGCAGTTCGTTGAAGCCCTCGGCCTTGTGGCTTTGGGTGCGCAGTACCGTGCGGGTCTTGTGTTCGGGCAACGGGTACGGCGCGGTATTCACCGCATGGTAGGTACGCCCGGTGACCAAGGGCTGGTCGGGGTCGCCTTCCAGGAAGGAAACAATCACTTCGTGGCCGATGCGCGGAATGGCGATGCTGCCATAGCCACCGCCCGCCCAGCCTTGGGCGACGCGCACCCAGCAACTCGCCGTTTCATTCGGCTCGGCGTAGCGATCCCAGGGGAACTGGACCTTGACCCGGCCGTGCTCGTCGCAGTGGATCTCTTCGCCCTCAGGGCCGACCACAAAGGCGACCTGGGGGCCGTCGACACGGGGCTTGGGATTCGGGGTGGCACGCCAGGGGGCATCACCGGGGATCAGCGTGACCTGATTGTGGTAGCGGGTCATCCCGTTGGCATCGCCCTGAGACTCTTTACCGACAATCATGCCATCCTCTTCCAGCGCCTGGGGCTGTTCGCCGTGGTGAAGAACACTGATGGCCTGCCAGTCGCGGTTCAGGCTGTCGGTGTCATGGTCGGTCAGCGTAAAGCGCAGACCGGGGGCAAGTTCGGGCAGGTCGCTTTCGGCGCTGGCGGTGATCGCTTCCCGGCGCAGCTGTTCCAGGCGGATACGGGTAAAGGGCTCGCCGGAAGCGTCCTGCTTGTAGCGGCCGGGATAGTCGTAGTGTTCGTAGTCCGCTTGCTGGCCGTGCGCTTCGACGTCGCGGCCCAGATGGTCGTGCAGCTGCGCGTAGGCCGGGTTCTTGAAGCTGTAGTCTTTTAGCGTGGCGGACGAAGTCGCCACCCGGGCGGTGTGGCTGAGCTTGCGTACATGACGTGTGGATGCGGTGCCGCCAGCGCGGCTGTGGTAGGTGCGCTCGCCGAGATGGGTCAGTACCTGGGGGTCGTCGGCAAACACCAGCCGGTGAGCGCCTGCGTCACTGTCCTCAAATTCATGGAA
>NZ_LYXG01000016.1:0-74602 GCF_001663515.1 Halomonas sp. G11 | reverse complement strand
CACCCACCCGATACCCCACTTTATCCCATTCGGGAAGTTTCCCGTCTGACGGGCGTTAATTCGGTTACCCTGCGTGCCTGGGAGCGACGTTACGGTTTAATCTGCCCCAAGCGCACGCCCAAAGGCCACCGGCTGTATGCCCAGGATGACATTACGCGCATCGAACGCATCCTGCAGTGGCTCAATCGCGGCGTCCCGGTCAGCCAGGTCGCGGACCTGCTCGACCAACCCGACACCGTTGAGGCGCCGGTACCCGACGCCGGCGATTGGGTAAGCCAGCGCCAGCAGTTGCAGGCGGTCATCGAAGCGCTCGATCTGCCCAGGCTGGAAGCCTTCTATCACCAGAGCCTGGCGCTCTATCCGTTGAGCACCGCGATCAACGAACTGTGGCAGCCGGTGGTGCTGACGCTGGAAGCCAAGTGGGCGGTGCAACCTGATGCCCTTGTCCGCCGCACATTCGAAGCCTTCTTGCGCAGCCAGGTGGGAATCCGCCTGCATTACGCCAATCAGGCCACCCGCGGTCCGTTGATCCTGCTTAATGCGATGCCCGACGATCCCGGCCCCCTGTGGGTCCTGATGTCAGCGCTGATGGCCAGCGAACAGGGTTACCGTGTGCAGCTGCTGGATCACTCCCTGCCGCTTGAAGACCTCCCCCAGGCAGTCGCACGCCTGCATTCTTCGATGGTGCTGCTGTCCAGCGGCCAGCGGGAAGACGACCGCTATATTCGCCAGGCGCTGCCGGATGCCGCTGCCACGTTAAATGTGCCCATCGGCGTTTGTGGTGAAGTCGCCCGCCTGCGCGACGCCGATCTGCGCGATACCTCCGTGCATATGCTGGGCGATGACCTGCCTCAAGCCATCGCCCGCTTGCGCCCGTTACTGCGCGAATCAGGCGTCCTTTGACAAACTGAGTGACACCGCCGCAGCGGCGGTGGCTACCCGCTTGACCATCGCCCTGCAGGAGTTCCCATGTCTCGACAGTTGGTTTGGCTGCGTAGTGACCTGCGCATCCACGATAACACCGCGCTTGCCGCCGCCGCTGCAAAAGGGCCGGTGGTTGCCGTCTTTCTGCGCTCGGTGGACCAGTGGCAGGCGCACGGCCATGGCATCAACAAGATCGACTTCTGGACACGTGGCGTTACGGCCCTCAAAGAAGCACTCGAGGGGCTGAACATTCCGCTTCTGCATCGGGATATCGCGTCGTTCGATGAGGCGCCCGCCAGCTTGCTGGAGATTGCCCGCGAGCACCAGATCGAGCAGTTGCACTTCAACCTTGAGTATCCCCTCAATGAGCAGCGTCGCGACCAGGCGGTCATCGAGTCCTTCAAGCAGGCGGACATTGCGGCACACGGGCATCATGATGCGGTGGCCTTTGCCCCCGGGACGCTACTGACCGGCAAGGGCGACTATTACGGCGTCTTCACACCCTTTGCCAAGGCCTGGCACAAGCAGATCACCGCCGACCAGTTGGCACTGCGCGACACGCCGGATGCTCAATCGCCACTGGGTATCGATAGCGACCCTTTGCCGACACTCCCGGATCTTGATGCCACCCCCGTCGATGCTGACCAGTGGCCTGCAGGAGAGTACGCCGCCAGCGACCGCCTGGAACGCTTCTTACGCTTCCGTGGCCGCCACTACAGCGATCAGCGGGACTTCCCAAAGGTGCGCGGCACCAGCGAGCTTTCGCCCTATCTGGCGCTGGGAATGATCTCCTATCGTCAGTGCATGCAGGCCGTCATGAGCGAGAATGGCGGACATTTGGCCGATGGCGATAAAGGCCTGACCGCCTGGGTCAGTGAGCTTATCTGGCGGGAATTTTACCAGCACGTGGCCGTCGGCTTTCCTCAGGTATGCCGCCACCAGCCGTTTCAGGCCCATACCCGTAAACTTGCCTGGCGCGATGACCCCGACGCCTTCAACGCCTGGTGCGAGGGCCGTACCGGCTACCCGCTGGTCGACGCCGCCATGCGCCAGCTGGTCACCACTGGCTGGATGCACAATCGGCTGCGCATGGTCACCGCGATGTTTCTGAGCAAGCACCTGCTGATCGACTGGCGCCGGGGTGAAGCGTTTTTTCTGCGCCACCTGGTCGATGGCGAGTTTGGTGCCAACAACGGTGGCTGGCAGTGGGCGGCCTCAACGGGTACCGACGCCGCCCCGTATTTCCGAATCTTCAATCCCACCATGCAATCCACGCGCTTTGACCCCAACGGCGACTTTATCGCCCACTGGCTGCCCGAGCTTGCCGCCTTGCCGACCAAAGCCCGCCATGCACCACCGCGCGACCTGCTGACCCAACTGGACTACCCCGCCCCCATTGTCGATCACAAGGCAGCACGTCAACGGGCACTCGATGCCTTCAAGGCGCTGTCAGACTGATACCGGCCCGCTAACCGCCTAACGACTTCAGGAGTCTTCATGTCACAGGACAAGGCACTGGAAGATTTTTGCGCCTTTTTCAATAAACTTGACAACACCTGTACAGAAAAGCTGTACGAAGTATATACTGACGATATAATTTTCAGCGACCCGCTGCATAACGTTGAAGGTCGCCCCGCGCTGTCGCGCTATTTTGCCGCGATGTATGAAAACGTCGAGCACTGCCAATTCGTTTATCACACGCGCCAGCGCCAGGGCAGTCAGGCATTTGTCACCTGGACCATGACATTCGTGCATCCAAAGCTGGCAGGGGGACGTACGATCAAGGTAGAGGGGTGCAGTGCGTTGACATTTGCTGACGACGGACGTGTAGCGCGACACAGGGACTACTTTGACGCCGGGGCGATGCTCTATGAGCACCTCCCGGTAATGGGGCGGGTCATTCGCTGGTTAAAGCATCGTCTTGATTAATCATTACGTTGCCTGGGGCATCTGACCAAGGTGCCCACAGGGTGTAACAGGAGAGGTTCGATGAGCACATGGACAACCCCCCAGCGTATCTGGCTGACGGGTGCGACCTCGGGGATTGGCGACGCCTTGGCCAGAAAGCTTATTGCCCAGGGTCATCAGGTCGTACTCAGCGCCCGCAACCACGAGGCGCTGGAAGCGCTGTGCCAGGACCACCCCAACGCCCACCCGCTGCCGCTCGACGTCAGCGACCGCCATGCGGTGTTGGCCGCGGGCCAGCAGATCGGCGAGCAGTTGGGCGCCCTTGACCTGGTTCTGCTCAACGCAGGCACCTGTGAATACCTCAATGCCCAGCAGTTTGACATGGACCTGATCGAACGTGTTTTCACCCCCAACCTGTTTGGCACCCTGTATGGCGTCGAGGCGGCCCTTCCCTTATTGCGTGCCGCCCGCCGGGAAGGCAAGCCCGCCCGGCTTGCGGCCACTTCGAGCGCTTCTGCCTACCTGCCGTTACCCCGGGCTGAAGCCTATGGCGCCTCCAAGGCGGCCGTCAGCTATTTCCTGGAGTCGCTGCGCCTTGACCTTGACCAGGAAGGCATCGACGTCAGCCTGATTCACCCAGGCTTCGTCAAGACGCCGCTGACCGAGCGCAATGACTTCCCCATGCCCATGCAGGTAAGCGCTGACACCGCCGCCGAGGCGATTATCAACGGCTTGGTCAAAGGCCATCTGGATATTCATTTTCCGCGCCGCTTTACCTACCTGGTGAAGTTTCTCGGCATACTGCCGCCCGCCCTGCGCCGCCGAATCGGCCTGCGCATGACGCGCCAGCAAGAGGCTTCCCGATGAGCACCTTGGGTTCACAGCGTATCGCCGTGATCGGCAGCGGCATCAGCGGTATGGCAGCTGGCTGGTATCTTTCCGCCCGGCATGACGTCACCCTGTTCGAGGCCGACGACCGGCTGGGCGGCCACACGGCCACCATGGACGTCGAGGTGTCGGGCACTTCTTATGCCATCGATACCGGCTTCATCGTCTTCAACGACTGGACCTATCCGCATTTTCAGCGCCTGCTGGATGCCCTGGATGTCCCCAGCCAGGCCACCGAAATGAGTTTTTCGGTACACGAGACCAGCGTTGACTTTGAATACAACGGCCACACCTTGACCTCGCTGTTTGCCCAGCGCCGCAACCTGCTGAATCCTGCTTTTTATCGCTTACTCGGCGATATCATGCGCTTCAACAAGCAGGCCACTGCGGACCTGGAGAACGGTCGGCTTGCCCAGGACATGACGCTTGGCGACTATCTGGACCGTCACGGCTACGGCCAGGCCTTCCAGCGGCGCTACCTGCTGCCCATGGGTGCGGCCATCTGGTCGGCGAGTATTGGCGACTTGCGATCCTTTCCGCTGACCTTTTTTGTCCGTTTTTTCCGCAACCACGGGCTGCTATCGGTCAACCACCGTCCCCAGTGGTACACGCTGGTGGGTGGTTCACGCCGCTACATTCCACAGTTGACCGCGCCCTATGCGGACCGTATTCACCTGAACACCCCGGTTTCCGGCATTACCCGCACGGATACCGGGGTGATGATCACCACCGCTCAAGGCACCCAGCGCTTTGATCAGGTCGTACTGGCCTGCCATGCCGACCAGGCCCTGGCCATGCTGGATGACCCGACCGCGGCTGAAAGCGAGATTCTCGGCGCCATGCCCTATCAGGATAACGAGGTGGTCCTGCATACCGACACCTCGCTGTTGCCACGCCGACAACGTGCCTGGGCCAGCTGGAATTACCGCCTTGACGGTCGCGGCGCCGACGAACGGGTCTCGGTGACCTACAACATGAACATTCTTCAGCGGCTGGATGCGGACACCACGTTTTGCGTCACCCTCAATGATTCAGACAGTATCGACCCCGCCAGGGTGCTGGGACGCTACACCTACGCCCACCCACAGTTCACCCTGGCGGGGCATGCTGCCCAGCAGCGTCACGACGAGATTTCATCGCCTGCCCGACGCACCCACTTCTGTGGTGCCTACTGGCGCAACGGCTTCCATGAAGACGGGGTCTGGAGCGCACTGCGCGTTGCCCGCTCGCTGGGTTGTGACGAAGCGCACACCCCGCTCACCGCCCCCACAGCGCTGCCCACCACGGAGCTGTTCGATGCCTATCAGGGGGGTGACGCGGGATGATGACGACGCCACATTCACGGGTATATCGCGGCACCCTGCGTCACCGACGTTTCACGCCTCACACGCACCGTTTTGATTACCAGCTGTGGATGGCCTGGCTGGACCTGGACGAGCTGCCGATGCTGTTTGACGGTGTGCCGGGGTTCAGCGCCAGAGGCGCGGCGCTGGCACGCTTTCGCCGCGAAGACTATCTCGGCCCGACGGATCGCCCGCTGGCCACCGCCGTCCGCGAAGAGCTGACACGCCAGTTGGGCAGCGCCCCCGAGGGCCGAATCTGCGTATTGACGCAGCTGCGCACGCTGGGCGCCATGTTCAACCCTATCTCGATGTATTACGCCTACGACCGGGCAGGCCAGCTGGCAGCGGTGCTTGGCGAAGTGACCAACATGCCCTGGCGTGAGCGCACCTGTTACGCCTGCCGTGTCGATGGCCACCGCCACAGCCACCACGCGACCTTCGATAAAGCCATGCACGTCTCACCGTTCAACCCCATGGACATGACTTACCGATGGCGATTTAACACACCGGGCGAGCAGCTGTTACTGCACATGGAAAACTGGCAGGCCGGGCAGCGTCACTTCGACGCCACCCTGACCCTGGAGGCGGCCCCCGCCACCGCCAGGGTGTTGCTGACCACTCTGGCGCGCCAGCCATGGATAAGCCTGAAAACCATCACCGGCATTCATTTTGAGGCGCTTCGGCTGTGGTTGAAGCGCAACCCTGTCTACAACCACCCCAAGCGCAAGGAGACCTCGAAATGACGACCCTGCGTTCCACGCCGCCTGATATTCAACCCGCCCCCCAGGGGCGTGTCACCCGCTGGCTGAAAAAGCGGCTGATCGCGCAGCTGGACACCTTTACCGGTGGCCACATTACCCTGATTGAAGGCAATCAATGCCACCATCTGGGTCGGGGCGGGGAGCTTCACGTCACCGTCGTCGTCCGCCATGCACGCGCCTGGAAGCGACTGGCTTTCGGCGGCACCGTGGGCGCCGCCGAGGCTTACATGGACAATGACTGGGACGCCGATGACCTGGTCGCCCTGGTGCGCCTGTTTGCCATTAACCTGGACCAGGTCAACGGCCATCTCGAGAACGGCAGCGCGCGCATGACACGCTGGCTGATGGGCCTGGTGCATCGTTTTCAGCGCAACAGCCTGACCGGCTCCAGACGCAACATCGCCGCGCACTATGATATCGGCAACGACCTGTTTGCCACCTTTCTCGACAAGCACCACTGGATGTACTCCAGCGCCGTCTTTCCCTACCCGGATGCCAGTCTGGAAGAAGCCTCGACCTACAAGCTGGATGTCATGCTCGACAAGCTCAACGTGCTACCCGAGCACCATTTGCTGGAAATCGGCACGGGCTGGGGCGGGCTTGCCATCCATGCGGCCAAGACCCGCGGCTGCCAGGTGACGACGACCACTATTTCCGAAGAACAATACGCCTATACCGCAAAGCGCATTAAGGAAGAAGGTCTGGAAGCGCGCATCACGCTGCTGAAACAGGACTACCGTGAACTGACCGGCCGCTATGACCGGCTGATTTCCGTCGAAATGATTGAAGCCGTCGGCCACCAGTACCTGGATACCTACCTGCGCAAGGTCGACAGCCTGTTGACCGATGACGGTCAAGCCATGCTCCAGGCGATTACCATCCGCGACCAGCGCTTTGATGGCGCCAAGCGGGATATGGACTTTATCAAGCGGTATATCTTCCCCGGCGGCTTTTTACCTTCCCACCACGCCATTGCCAGCAGCCTGATGCGCAAGACATCGCTCAACATGGTAGCGCTCGATGAAATTGGCCAGCATTACGCGCGTACCCTGCGCGAATGGCGCCACCGCTTCGAGGCCCACCTGGAGGATGTTCAAGCACTGGGTTATGACGAACGCTTTATTCGCATGTGGCGTTATTACCTGTGCTACTGCGAGGGCGGTTTCCTGGAGCGTTCGATTGGCACCTGTCACTTACTGCTGGCCAAGCCCGCTGCCAAACCGGCCCCCTTGACCGGAGCGCTGTAATGCTCGCCCGGCGGCGCTTGGTGGCAGTGCTCGTTAACGCTCTGGGCTTTGAAGTGATCTGGACGCTGTGCGTGCTGGGAGGCTCCTGGGTTGCCGCGGTGGCTGGCAGTGCCTGGATTGCACTGCATTTGCGGTATGTCGGTAAACCAGGGGAGTGGCGACTGGTGGCGGCCTTTGCCTTATTAGGGCTCGCGGTCGACGGCGGTCTACAGCTGGCCGGGGGGCTGATATTTGCCGATCAACGGCTCATCGCGGGCTTATTGCCGTTATGGCTGTGGATGCTCTGGCCGCTGTTCGCCACTCTGGTGCATCACTCGCTTGCGTGGCTATGGCAATGGCCCTGGCTGGCAGCGGTGCTGGGCGCGCTGGGCGGTCCCTTGTCGTATTTTGCCGGCGCCGCCCTCACCGAGGTCACCCTGGCGCCTTGGCTGCTGCCCGCCCAGGCGCTGGTATGGGCACTCCTCTGCCTTGGCGTTTGCCGCTATTACCGTCGCTGGCAATATCGCCATGCCGACACCCACTAGCGCCCTGAGCTTGCCACTTCGCCGGTGCGAGCCTTGGCAGGCTGGGCTTTAGGAAGCAAACGTTGCTCGAGTTCGTGCGCGGGCTGAGGACGGGCGAAATAAAACCCTTGCACCATATGACAGCCCGCATCAACCAGAAAATCGCACTGCTCTTTGGTTTCGACGCCTTCGGCAATCACATCAAGCCCCAGTCCCTTGGCCATCGACAGCACCGCCTTCACAATCGCAGCATCGGCCTGGTCACCGGGCAATTCTCGAATGAACGCTCGGTCGAGCTTTATCTTGTCCACCGGCAGGCGCTTCAGGTAGCCAAGCGATGAATAGCCGGTACCGAAGTCGTCGATCGCAATGGCATAGCCTTGGTCGCGTAGCGCTTTCAGACGCGGCCCCATGTCGCCTGCGCGCTCGTCCAGCAGGACCGATTCGGTGAGTTCCAGGCCGATGTGAGCAGACGTTATCCGGTAGCGCTTCAGGCAGGTGGCCAGTTGGCTTTCAAGATCACCATGAAAGAGTTGCAGCGCCGAGATGTTGACCCACATGGTCAGCGTCGGCATGTCACTATTGGCCCAGTGCGCCTGCTGAGCGCAGGCCTTTTCAATCACCCAGCTACCCAGCTCCGCCATCAAACCGTGGCGCTCGGCCAAGGGGATGAATTCACCCGGCGATATCATCCCATCGCGCGGGTGCTGCCAGCGCAGCAGCGCCTCCATGCCAAGCAGCTCGCCCGTACCGGGGTGATGCTGGGTCTGAAAATACAGCTCCAGTTGATCCCCCGAGACGAGGGCGGCACGCAGGTCGCTGACCAGCGACAATTGCGGATTGTCCTGCTTGTCCAGGGCGGGGCGAAAACGCAGACTGTGGTTACGCCCCAGCCGTTTGGCGTTGTATAACGCCGACTCCAGCCGTTGAAACAACACCCCGGAGTCACGCCCGTCTTCCGGGACTCGACAGCTGCCGATGGTCAAACCCAGACGCAACGACTGCTCCTGGATCTCAAACGGGTTGCTCATGTGGTCACGCAGGTTCGCCACCCACTTATCGTGATCATCATAGGTCGTGGTGCGCATGACCATGAATTCATCGCCGCCTAGACGTCCGACGACGCTGCCCGCCATATAGCTCGTCAACCGCTGGGCAAAACGCGCCAGCAAACGGTCACCCTGCTCAACCCCCATGCTGTCGTTCACCGATTTCAAACCGTCAATATCGATCAGCGCAATATCCAGACTCTCTCCCGCGCGCAGACTGCGCAGGCGTGATTCCATCAGGTCGTGCAGACGCCGCCGGTTGGGCAGCCCGGTCAGCGGGTCCTCATAGCCGATGCGCCGCAGATCGCGCTCACGGGCTTTCTGGGCGGAAATATCGGCAAAAAGGCTAATGAAATGGGTTATCTTGCCGCGTTTATCGGTGATGGCACGCACCTTGAGCCACTCGGGGTATTCATCGCCGTGCTTGCGGCGGTTCCACATCTCGCCTTCCCAGCGCCCGGTGTTTTTAAGTGTGCTCCAGAAATGCTGGTAGAATGTTTTATCGTGCCTCGGGGCTGCCAGTGTTTCGAGCTTTAGCCCCAGTATTTCATGACTTTCATAGCCGGTAATTTCAGTGAACGCAGGGTTAACGGCAAGAACACGGTTATCTATGTCACTGATGACCATCGCATCATTGGCAAGCCCGATCGCATCCTGCGAGAGGCGCAACCTGAGACGCTGTTGACGCACCTGACGCCACGCATCCCAGAGCCCAAGCGCCACCACCGATGCCGCGACCATGCGCAGCGCGGCATCGGGAATCCAGATGCAGGCGGGCAGTGCCACCAACGCAGCCCAGACCAGGGGGCGACTAAGGGAAACGGGAAGCCACATGCTTGTTCACGACATCCTATAAAAACGGGCTAAGAGTTGCTCCCAAAAGAATTAGATCAGCGTCATGACGACGCCTGACAGGCAACGGAACGTCAATCTTACGTCAATAAGCCGTTTAATGTGCAAAACCAATCATTCGACTCTACACTATTTGCCTCATTATACTTTCGGCCGCCCGTAAAAAATCTGTAGGGCACGCCAATAATAAGCCCGTTACGTGCATTCAGCGGTTTCGGGAAGTAGACTAGGCCCAACCTTTTACCCTGATACTTGGAAAGATTCAGTGACCAAGCAACACTCCTTTGATCGCGATGAACTGCTGGCCTGCTCCCGCGGCGAACTTTTTGGCCCGGGTAATGCCCAACTGCCAGCTCCCAACATGCTGATGCTTGACCGCATCACGCACATTCACGAAGCAGGCGGCGAGTACAATAAAGGCGAATTGATTGCCGAATTGGATATCACACCCGACCTATGGTTTTTCGATTGCCATTTCCCTGGTGACCCGGTCATGCCAGGCTGCCTGGGGCTTGATGCCATGTGGCAGCTGGTTGGCTTCTACCTGGGATGGCTGGGCCACCCTGGCCGCGGCCGCGCACTCGGCTGCGGTGAAGTGAAGTTCAGCGGCCAGATACTTCCCGACGCGCAAAAAGTAACTTATCGTATCAACATGAAACGCATCATTACTCGTCGGCTGATTCTGGGCATGGCCGACGGCACCGTCTCGGTAGACGGTCGTGATATCTATCAGGCTAATGATTTGCGCGTTGGCCTATTCACCTCCACTGCGAATTTTTAACAGGAGGCTCCCATGCGACGAGTGGTAGTCACCGGCCTTGGCATTGTGTCGTGCCTGGGCAATGACCAACAACAGGTCCTTGAGGCGCTTAGAAGTGGCCGTAGCGGCATTCGCTTCAAAGAAGACTATGCTGAACGTGGCTTTCGCAGCCAGGTAGCAGGCAGCGTTGATATTGCCCTCGAATCGCTCATTGACCGCAAACTGCTGCGGTTCATGGGCGATGCAGCAGCTTATGCGTATATTTCCATGGCGCAGGCCATCGAAGACGCGGGGCTTGCCGACGATCAGGTATCCAACGAGCGAACCGGCCTGATTGCAGGCTCTGGCGGCGCCTCGAGCGCCAACCAGGTGGAAGCCGCCGATGTGCTGCGCGAAAAGGGACTGCGTCGCGTAGGCCCCTACCGCGTCACCCGCACCATGGGCAGTACCGTCTCGGCGTGCCTGGCAACGCCGTTCAAGATCAAGGGCGTGAACTATTCCATTTCGTCGGCCTGCGCTACCTCGGCACACTGTATCGGCAGTGCGATGGAGCAGATTCAGCTCGGCAAGCAGGACGTGGTCTTTGCTGGCGGTGGCGAAGAGGAACACTGGACGCTGTCCTGCCTGTTCGACGCCATGGGGGCGCTTTCCACCCACTATAACGCGTCGCCCGACAAGGCATCGCGCCCTTACGACCAGGCCCGTGACGGCTTTGTGATCGCTGGCGGCGGCGGCATGCTGGTGCTCGAAGAACTGGAACATGCCAAGGCCCGCGGCGCCAAGATTTACGGCGAGCTGGTAGGCTATGGCGCCACGTCCGACGGCTACGACATGGTGGCACCTTCCGGCGAAGGGGCGACTCGCTGTATGCGCCAAGCCATGGCAACCGTTGAGGGTGATATTGATTATATCAACACCCACGGCACATCAACGCCGGTGGGCGATGTAGCCGAGCTCAAAGCGGTCCGCGAGGTATTTGGCAATTCAACACCGGCGATGAGCTCGACCAAATCGCTGACCGGCCACTCGTTGGGCGCCACCGGGGTACAGGAGGCGGTCTACTCGCTGCTCATGATGCAGCACCGTTTCGTGGCCGCCTCGGCCAATGTGGAACACCTCGACGAGCAGGCCGACGGCTTCGATATCGTTACCGAGCGCCGCGATGACGTGGCAATCGATCGAGTGCTGTCCAACAGCTTCGGCTTTGGCGGCACCAATGCCTGCCTGGTGTTTCAGCGCTACGCCGAATAACCTTGCGGGATAATCGGCGGTAAGCACCATGAAAACGCCCCCTGCGAATCCGCGGGGGGCGTTTTTTATACTCAGCCAATATAAGGACTTTATTGCGGTCTCGGGATATCCGAGATCTCAACCAGTTGGGCCTCTATCCACGCCTCGACATCAGCCAGCACCTCATCCGAGGTCCGTCCTGCCGTTTCAATCGGTTCGCCAATACGCACCCGCAGCACGCCCGGGCGTTTAACCCAATGGCGCCCCGGCCACCGCTCTCCCGCATTATGGGCCACGGGTAATACCGGCACCCCTGCGCGACAGGCAACCACACTACCGCTTTTGTTGTAACGCCTGCGCTCCCCGGGCTCGACCCGGGTGCCTTCAGGAAAAATCAGCACCGAAAGCCCTGTATTCAGCCGTTCAACGCCCTGGCCCAGCACCTGCTTGATGGCCCGCGCCGGTTTGGAGCGGTCCAGGCTGATCGGGTGCAGCAAACGCAAGCCCCAGCCAAAGATGGGCAGGCGCAGCAGCTCACGTTTCAATACGGTACATACCGGCGGCTTCATCACCTGCAGAAAAACCGTTTCCCACTCGCTTTGGTGGTTTGCCTGAATCACACAGGGCCCGTCCGGCAGGTGATGCGCGCCCTGGATGTCGTAGCGCACGCCGCAGGCAATGCGAAACCAGAACATCAGAAAATAATTATATAGATTGAGCAGGCGATAACGCCCGGCCAGGGGTAAAAAAGGCGCGATCGGCAGGAACAGCACGCCAATCACCAAGAGGGCAGCAAAATACCCTGCGTAAAATACCACGCTGCGAACCACTTGCTTCAAGACGACGCTCCTGTGCCGTCGACACCCTTCTGATCACGCGTTAAACACCAGGCATCGAGCATGCGCCCGACCTCCAAGCGCCACGGCTTTTGATGGACACCAAACACGTTGAGCACCCGTCGACAATTCAGCACGCGCCGCAACTTGGCATCATGGTGATGCTTCAATGCCTTGACGTCACCTAGCGTCACTTGCTCGCCACGACCTTCAAGATGCGTCAATAGTTGCGTTCTCACCATGGAGGTAAAGGTAAAGGCGCTCACCGGCTCAGTTCCCGCCAGGTGATAGGCGCCCCAGGCATCCGCGCCGCAGGACTGCTGCTGGAGCATACCGATCAGCGCAAGGGCCACGGCATCCGCCGAGGTAGGGCAAAAGATGACGTCTTCCGCCGCGCGCACGCTGTCACCCATGACCAGGCTATCCAACAGCTCGTTGAGCCACGCATGACTGCCCTCAAGGGCGAACAGCGGCCCCAGGCGAACAATCAGGTGGCGCGCATAATCAGCCCGGATACGATTGCCGGTTTGTACCAGACGGCGCAGGCTTTCATCACGTGGTGCCGGAACGACATGCTCATCGATGGCGACGTCGAAGCCGTCTTCGTAAAGCTGATCAGACACACACCAGACGAGCGCCACGTCTTCTGCTCGGCAGGCCTCGAGGCAGACCTCAACGGCGTCGGCGTGCTCCATAACGGCGGCGGGGGCCATGTTCAGGGGGTGCGCCAATGGCGGCACAATCACCGCATCCGGCGACACCTCCCGTAGACGCTCGGCATTCACCTGCGTCGCTTGTTCAATCACCAGCTCAGTATCTGAACGGCGACTGGTTTCGCGGGCCAGCGCCAGACTCAGGCAGTGGCCCGCATCGAGTATCAAAAGCTTCAAGACGGCCTGTCTCCCTTACCTTCACTCGCGTCATTGAGCGTCACTTAGAACGGAATCTCGTCATCGAAATCATCGAAATTGCCGGGGTCAGGGGCGCCATACTGGTTGTTTTGCTGGCCTTGGGGCGGTGCGGGCTGGTTTTGCTGCGGCGCTCGCTGCGGCTGGTTAGCGCCTTGTCCGCCGTATTGGTCACCCTGAGGCGGCTGGGGTTGGCCACCCTGCCCACCTTGCGCATAGTTATTGGGCGCCCCGCCGCCCTGGTAATCACCACCGCGGGAATCAAGCATCTGCATGTCATTGGCAACGATTTCAGTGCTGTAGCGGTCCTGGCCATTCTGGTCCTGCCATTTGCGGGTTTGCAAACGACCTTCGATGTACACCTTGGAGCCTTTCTTGAGGTATTGCTGGGCAATTTCGGCGGTTTTGTTGAACATCACCACCCGGTGCCACTCGGTGCGCTCCTGGCGCTGACCGCTCTGGCGGTCCATCCAGGTATCGGTGGTGGCCAGGTTAAGGTTGGCAACCGCCGTGCCGGAGGGCGTGAATCGTACCTCAGGATCCTGTCCGAGGTTGCCGATCAAGATAACCTTGTTAATGCCGCGAGCCATAAGGCGCTCCTTTCAATTGATATCGATAAACGTCGACAGCGTCCCAGCGACGCACTATTACCCCACCCCTTTTATGATTTCGGGGGTGTTACCAGCTTAGCAAGCGTTGCTTGATCAAGCTGCTGCCGATTGACCTTCAAATACGCTAGCCGCTCTTCGGGCACGACCATGACATCCTCGACGCCTGCCACGCCTGCTAGATGCTCAAGCAGCACGTCCATAGTATCGCCTTCGGTGTCGCCCAGTGCCACCACCTCACTGCTCAACGGCGGTGGTGATGGCATATTCAGCATCGCGCCCCACCACAATAGCGCCAGCAGTGCGCAGCCGAGAAATACCGCGTCCAGCCCTCCGACACTTGCCAGCACGCCACCCAAGGTGCCGCCTAGAAATGCCCCCAGGAACTGGCTGGTGGAATAGACGCCCATGGCAGTCCCCTTCGCCCCGGCCGGTGCCAGCTTGCTGAGCATCGACGGAAGGGTGGCTTCCAACAGGTTAAAGCCGGTAAAGAAAATAAACAGCCATGGAAATAACCAATAGCCTTCAGAGACCGGAAGCCCCAAACCCGCCAGGCTGACCGTAATGGCGCCAATCGCCAGCAGGCAGATGCGTGTCATGCGCTGGCGCTTCTCGGCCACGATCATCAGCGGCAGCATGGCGATAAACGAAAATCCCATGATCGCCAGATAGGCCAGGCCATGATGCGCCGCGCTGATTCCCGCCTCAAGCAAGCGAAACGGTACGGCCACAAAAATCGCCATCAGCACGAAGTGCAGCGCAAAAATCGACACGTCGAGCCGCCAGAGTTCCGGGCGTGACAGCACACTCCTCAACTGCCGACGGTCCATGCCCACATCGCGGTGCTGGACACGGCGCGGCGCGGGCGGCACCCAGCGCCACAAAACGATCAGGCCCAACAGCGTCAGCAGTACCGTCAGCCAGAACACACCGGCAAGCCCTGCCCACGCCGCCAGCCAGGGTCCAATCACCATGGCCAGAGCAAATGCCACGCCAATCGATAAGCCAATCGTTGCCATCGCCGCAGTACGCACCTGCTCACGGGTCTGATCCGCCAGCAGCGCCATGATGGCCGCGGCCACCGCCCCACTGCCCTGCAGGGCACGGCCGACAATCATGACGGCGATGGAATCAGCAAGCGCTGCCACCACGCTGCCCAGCGCAAACAGTACCAGCCCAAAGGCAATCACGCGTTTGCGACCAACCCGGTCAGACCATAAACCGAAGGGGATTTGCAGAAGCGCCTGGGTCAGCCCATAGATCCCTAACGCCACCCCCACCAGCAGCGGCGTCGAGCCTGCCAGACCGTCGGCATACAGCGCCAGCACGGGCAGGACCATGAAAAGCCCCAACATACGAGACGCGTACAACCCCGCCAGGCCGCTGATGGCACGGCGTTCAGAGGCCAGTAACAGTGCAGACACCTTGCGCATAAAACCCTTGGAATGGTCCTTGGGATGATGACCGTCGATGGTAAGTCAATGCCCACCGGGGCTTGGATAGCCGCCCATTCTAGCGCGTTGGGTGATTCAGCGAAACGTCATCACACCGTTGCCGAGCGAAACCGCTTTGCCGGGAGGGCCCGGAGAAACGTATAATCACGCTTTTGCCGCGCGATTCGAGGTGTTGATGGACAGCATTCTGGTCAGGGGTGCACGCACCCACAACCTCAAGCAGATCGATGTGGAACTGCCCCGCAATAAGTTGATCGTGATTACCGGCCTTTCCGGGTCAGGCAAGTCGTCGCTGGCGTTCGACACCCTTTACGCCGAGGGGCAGCGCCGCTATGTGGAGTCGCTCTCCACCTATGCGCGCCAGTTCCTGTCGATGATGGAGAAGCCCGATGTGGACCACATCGAGGGGCTCTCACCGGCCATTTCCATCGAGCAGAAGTCTACCTCGCACAACCCGCGCTCGACCGTGGGCACGATTACCGAGATTTACGACTACCTGCGCCTGCTGTTTGCCCGCGCGGGCACCCCACGCTGCCCCGAGCACGGTGAAGACCTAGAAGCCCAGACGATTTCGCAGATGGTCGACCAGGTCATGAACCTTGCCGAAGGTACCAAGCTGATGCTGCTGGCCCCGGTGGTCAAAGGCCGTAAAGGCGAGCATTTGCAGCTGCTGGCAGAGTTGCGCGCTCAGGGGTTTGTGCGTGCGTTGATCGACGGACAGGTGCTGGAGCTCGACGACATTGCCCCGCTGGACAAGCGCAAAAAGCACGATATCAGCGTGGTGGTCGACCGTTTCAAGGTGCGTGATGATCTCGCCCAACGCCTGGCCGAATCCTTTGAAACCGCGCTGAACCTGGCCGACGGCACCGCCATGATCCACTTCATGGACGGTGGCCATGAAGATATCGCCTTCTCGTCGCGCTTTGCCTGTCCGGTGTGCGGCTACTCGCTGGCGGAGCTCGAGCCGCGCATGTTCTCGTTCAACAACCCGGCGGGTGCCTGCCCCACCTGCGACGGGCTGGGCGTCCAGCAATATTTCGACCCGGCCAAGCTGATCAGCCACCCGGAGCTGTCGCTTGCCGAAGGCGTGATCAAGGGCTGGGACCGGCGCAATATCTACTATTTCACCCAGCTTCAGGCGTTGGCCAAACACTATCGTTTTGAACTGGAAACGCCCTGGAATGAGTTGGCTCGCCACGAGCAGGACATTATCCTCAACGGCAGCGGCGATGAAACCATCCCGTTTGTCTATGTAGGTGATCGCGGCCGCAAGGTGACCCGCGAACATACGTTCGAAGGCGTGCTGCCCAATATGCAGCGCCGCTACCGGGAAACCGAATCCAACATGGTCCGCGATGACCTGGCCAAGTATATCGCGGTACAGCCCTGCGCGACCTGTAGCGGCTCGCGTCTGCGCAAGGAATCGCGCCATGTGTACGTCGACGACCGCAACATTGCCGATATGGTGCATTTGCCCATTGGCGACGCATGGCGCTACTTTGCCGACCTACGACTGCCGGGACGCAAGGGCGAGATCGCCGACAAGATCGTCCATGAAATTCATGCGCGGCTGGAGTTTCTGGTCAACGTCGGGCTCGATTACCTCAACCTGGAACGCAGCGCCGACACCCTCTCCGGTGGCGAGGCCCAGCGCATTCGCCTGGCCAGCCAGATTGGCGCTGGCCTGGTCGGCGTCATGTACATTCTCGACGAACCTTCCATCGGGCTGCATCAGCGCGACAACGACCGGCTGCTGAAAACCCTGGAGCGGCTGCGCGACCTGGGCAACACCGTGATCGTGGTCGAGCACGATGAAGATGCCATTCGCGCCGCCGACCACGTGCTGGATATCGGGCCCGGGGCTGGCGTCCACGGCGGCGAAATTGTCGCCCAGGGCACCCCGCAAGACGTCATGGACAATCCCGAGTCGCTGACCGGCCAGTACCTTTCCGGCACGCGGGAAATCGCCGTGCCGCCCTACCGCATTCCCGGCAATCCGGAAAAGCAGCTCATCGTCCGCGGCGCCACCGGCAATAACCTTCAGGACGTGTCGCTCTCGCTGCCGCTGGGGCTGTTTGTCGCCATTACGGGCGTGTCCGGCTCGGGTAAATCGACGTTGATCAACGGCACCCTGATGCCCATCGCCGCCCGGGAGTTGAATCGCGCGACCTCGCTCACCCCCGCGCCTTATCAAAAAATCGAAGGGCTCGATCAGCTGGATAAAGTGATTGATATCGACCAAAGCCCGATTGGCCGCACACCGCGTTCCAACCCGGCTACTTATACCGGCATTTTCACGCCCATCCGCGAGCTGTTCGCGGGCACCCAGGAAGCCCGCTCGCGGGGCTACAAGCCCGGCCGGTTCAGCTTCAACGTCAAGGGCGGGCGCTGCGAAGCCTGTCAGGGCGAGGGCATGATCAAGGTCGAGATGCACTTTCTGCCGGATATCTATGTGCCCTGCGACGTGTGCAAGGGCAAGCGCTATAACCGTGAAACCCTGGATATCCATTACAAGGGCAAGACCATCCACGAAGTGCTGGCCATGACGGTGGAAGATGCCCTGGAATTCTTCAGCCCGGTACCGGCCATTGCCCGCCGCCTGCAAACCCTGCTCGACGTGGGCCTGTCCTATATTCGCCTGGGGCAAAGTGCCACCACGCTGTCGGGCGGGGAAGCCCAGCGGATCAAGCTCGCCCGGGAACTGGCCAAGCGCGATACCGGCAAGACGCTGTATATCCTGGACGAGCCAACCACCGGCCTGCACTTTGAAGATATTCGCCAGCTACTGACGGTGCTCCACCGCCTGCGCGATCACGGCAACACCATCGTGGTGATCGAGCACAACCTGGATGTGATCAAGACCGCTGACTGGATTATCGACCTGGGTCCCGAAGGCGGCTCCGGGGGCGGTCGGATCATCGCTGAAGGCACGCCTGAGCAGGTCGCCAAACAGGCGACATCGCATACCGGGCGCTTCCTGGCACCGTTACTGGCACGGCAACAACGTGCGTCCGCCTGATGGTCCATCATGGCGGGACTTGCGTGAGTCGCCGCCACGCTGCGAAACTCATGTAATACATGGCGTTAAGCATTTTTTATCGGCGTCGTTTATAGTAGCGGTTGGTTGAGTCATTTATTTTAAGCGAACATCGTTCAGGGGTGGTTAATCGTGGGCCAGGAAAAAAGCTGCATCATTAAGCATTTCAGCCACTACTGCTCGCTTGATGAAGACGAAAGACAACTGCTCATCTCGCTGGAGGATAGCCCCACCGATATTAAAGCAGGCACGCTACTCTGGGAGATAGGCGACCCGGCCAATGAGTTCTGTACGCTGAAAAGCGGCTGGGCTTACTCGTATCGCCACCTGGAGAACGGCGACCGCCAGATACTCGAAGTCTTTTTGCCCGGCGATATCATTGGCCTGCGCGAGTTTGCCTTTAACCAGCGTCTCGAGAACGTGCGCATGATCAACGACGGCGTTATCTGCCATTTCCCCCATCGCCGCATGCTCGAACTATTTCGCCAGTCGCTGCCGCTGACCTCGATCATGTTTGCCATCGGCAGCCGTCAGCAGGCGTTGCTCACCGAACGGCTGGTGAACATTGCCCGGCGCAGCGCCCGCCAGAAAATGGCCCACTTTCTTCATGAAATGTATTTACGGCTGCGTCAAACCAACGACGATATCAGCGGCCAGTTCCGCCTACCGCTTTCCCAGGAGCAGTTGGCCGATATTCTGGGCCTGAGCCCGGTTCACGTCAGCCGGACATTCAGCGCGCTAAGCGAGGACGGCCTGGTTTTCCGCGACCGTCATAACGTCACCATTCCGGACCTGGACGCGCTCTCCGTGGAAGGCGAGTTTGACGACGCCTACCTGACCGATAACGTGCGGCCGCTGTTTGACGCTGCTGGCTAGCACGCCCCCCGCCAATACATCAATGAAAAAGGGCGCGAGCCGTATAAGCGCGCGCCCTTTTCCGTACGGCGATGACTTACATTAGCCGCACTTCGACCAGCCGCACCCTGCGTAGCAGGTGGGGCAGCCATCCATCATGATCAGTTCTCCGCGGCATTCAGGGCAGTGACCGACGACCGCCGGGCCGTTGCTCGGGGCATTAGAGGTGGCGGCATCTTGCCCGATGGGCTCGACCGCGCCGTTTTCTGCCTCAGTGGGCGTGTCGTCGGCGGGGGGCTGCCAGGCGTGGCCGTGCTGCATGCGATGCGCGTAACGCTCCACCAGGCTTTCCACCGGCACCTGGTTGCCGTCCTGATCCAGAAAGCCGCGACGGTACAGAATCTGCTGGATCGACCAGGCAATGGCGGCCACCTCGGAATCATGGAACATGGGTTTGTTCCAGCGGTTCATCCCGCAGCGCACCAGGCCCTTGTCCCAGGCCACTTTGCGCAAGTCGGCCACTGCCTGGGTGACGTAACCGCCGCGGGCCGCCAGTGACAGGCTACGCATGGTCGCCGTAATCCACTGGTGTTCGCTGGAAAGCTGTCCGGAAGGGAAGAAAAACTCCACCGGGCGCTCGATGACCACGCGTTTGCCGCCGACCACGCCTTCTACCGGCATGAAGGACACCAGTAGATAAACCTTTTTGCGGCCTTCGGCGCCGACGTAGGAAATCTTTTCCGAGACGGCTTCCAGGGTGCCTTCCGGGCGCGACGGAATGCGCACCGTCAGCGGGTCTTCCTCGGGCAGGGTCGGGCTGGGCGCCGCTGGCTCCTGCTGCTTGATACGGTAACCGACGATTTTCGAGGTGATTTCAACAGTCATAACGTTCTCCACTTGGCAAAGGGGTGCAGGGCTGTGCGTGATGGGGCGTGGCCCGGCATCACCATTTGCCGTAGGTGCCTTCTTTCAGACCATCAAACAGGTTGGCGGCGTTGTGCTCTTCACCGTCGTAGATCACTTTTTCATCGCCGGTCAGTTCGAGGGTTTCACCGTTCTCCAGCTCAAACACATAGGTGGTGTTTTTCAGATCGTCTTCGCGCACCAGAACGCCCTGGAAGGCTTCCGGATTGAAGCGGAAGGTGGTGCAGCCTTTGAGGCGGCTTTCGTAGGCTTGCAAATAAAGGTCCTGGAACTTCTCGAACGCAAACTCGGTAGGCACATTGACCGTCTTGGAAATCGCCGAGTCGATCCATTGCTGGGCCGCCGCCTGCACCGCCACGTGCTGCTCGGGGGTCACCGCATCGGCGGTGATGAAGTAGTCGGGCAGGTCGCTGTCCACCGCGTCGGCGGCAATAAAGTGGCGATAGGCTGCCAGCTCGAAGGACACGACTTCGACCTGCTCCTTGGTCTTCTTGCCCGACTGGATGATATTGCGGAAATAACGGTGCGAGAACGACGGCTCGATGCCATTGGACGCATTGTTGCCCATGGACAGTGAAATAGTGCCGGTCGGGGCGATGGAGCTGTGGTGGGTAAAGCGTGCGCCGTGTTCGGCAAGTTGCGCCACGAGTTCGGGCTCAAGCTCGGCCACCTTGTTCATGTACTGGCTGTAACGGGCATGGAGAATACGCCCGGGCACCTTGTCGCCCACCTCATAGCCGTCCTTGGCCAGCTGGGGACGCTCGCGCATCATCTTCGGGGTGATCACGTGCTCTTCGGCAAGTACCGGCGCCATGCCCTTCTCTTGGGAAAGCTCCAGCGCCTGCTTCCAGCCTTCAATGGCCAGATGACGGCTGACTTCTTCGGTAAAGGCCAGCGACGCCTGGGAGCCGTAAGGAATCTTGAGCATGGTCAGCGTCGAGCCCAGGCCCAAAAACCCCATGCCATGGCGGCGTTTGGCTTCGATTTCGCGCTGCTGCTGGGGCAACGGCAAGCCGGCAATCTCGACCACGTTATCCAGCATGCGGGTGAAGATCGCCACGACTTTACGGTAGCGGTCCCAGTCAAAGCGCGGCTGGTCGCTGAACGGCTCAATGACGAACTGGGTCAGGTTGACCGAGCCCAGCAGGCAAGCGCCTTCCGGCGGCAGCGGCTGCTCACCGCAGGGATTGGTGGCGCGGATATCTTCGCAGAACCAGTTGTTGTTCATGCGGTTCACCTGATCAATCAAAATGAACCCGGGCTCGGCGTAATCGTAGGTCGAGGCCATGATGGTGTCCCAAAGCTCCCGCGCCTTGATCACCTCGACAATCCGGCAGGCCACGCGGCCTTCATCGTCGACCGTATAGCCTTCCTCGACCACCGGCCAGTCGCGATAGATGATGTCCTCGTCGCTGACATCGTCTTTCTCGCCGGGGTGGAGCGGGAAGGCCAGCGGCCAGTCGGCGTTATGCTTGACGGCCTCCATGAACTCGTCGGTAATCAGCAGGCTAAGGTTGAACTGACGCAGCCGCCCGGCTTCGCGCTTGGCCTGGATAAACTCACGCACGTCCGGATGGCCGACATCGAAGGTGCCCATCTGCGCGCCGCGACGGCCACCGGCAGAGGCCACGGTGAAACACATCTTGTCGTAGATATCCATGAACGCCAGCGGGCCATTGGTGCCTGCGCCAGCGCCGAACACAAAGGCCCCTTTATGGCGCAACGTGGAAAAGTCGTAGCCGATACCGGCGCCGGACTTGAGGGTCATTCCGGCGTCTACCACGGAATCCAGGATATCGCGCATCGAATCGCGAATGGTGCGCGACACTGTGCAGTTGATCAGGCTCACCGCGGGCTTATAGGCGTCAGCCCCTGCGTTGGAGAGAATCCGCCCGGCAGGCACCGCGCCATTTTCCAGCGCCCAGCGGAACTTCGGCAGCCACTCTTGCGCCTTGTCGCCTTCTACATCCGCCAGGGCTTTCGCCACCCGCTCGAAGGTCGCGCCCAGGTCCTGATCCACCGGCTGGCTATGGCGATCCTTAAGACGATATTTGGCATCCCAAATTTCCCGCGACGGTTCCTGAAGCGGGACATCGTTAGAGGTGTTCATAGCCTGGGTAGCAGTACTCATGTCGCGAAACTCCTTAGCGGCGTTGAAAATAGCGCTTGGTCAAAGCGATTATACGAGGCAACCGGGTGAAGTATAGTCTTGACTTTGCACTATATCGGCTGCTTTTTCATATTTTTTCTACCATATATAGAAAAATCAGCGCCTTAGTCTTTTGTCACCGTGCATCAGACGATAGGCTAAGGGTTTTCCAGATGATGGGCCTGATCATGCCGTTGATATCGCGTTTTCATTCCGCACTTGCTTACCCTGCGCTTGGCGCTGCGTTGGTGTTATCGCTGCCATCGGCGCATGCCGTGTCGTTTAACGTCGAAGACGACCAAACCCACGACCATTGGCAGTCGATGGCATTGACCCTCGGTAACGAGCGGCATTTTCGTGCCGTGGAAGCGCACAGCTACTCGGATGCCACCTTGAGCGTCAATGCCACCCAGGGCGTGTGCGACTTACCCTGGCTGGAGATGCGTGTCGAGCTGGAGGCCGCTCAGGGCGAAAGCCGAGCGGTTAATCAGGTGCCTGCGCGGCTACGCGTCGATGAGCGCGAGCGCATCCACAGCGTCGCCGAATTTATCACCGAGCGTGGCAATAACGGCTTTTATGCCCACTTTTATCTCAACGATATCGATCAATTGATCGCCGACATGAGCGTCGGCGAGCAGGTCTTCCTGGGCTTTGATCAGGGGGATGAAGACCCCTGGTACATGATATTCAGCCTGGAGGGCGCGGGAGAGGCGCTGGCAAGGATGCAGCGCCTGTGCCGGGATGCGTCTTAGCGGGGGTTAATTTTGGGTTGGCGGCTGCCTGAGCACCAGCTCGACGCGACGGTTGGCCGCCCGCCCCTGCGCTGTGGCATTACTGGCGATCGGCTGGGTATCGGCATAGCCAACGGCGCGCATGCGATCAACCTCGAG
Organism: Halomonas sp. G11; assembly: GCF_001663515.1. Taxonomy (NCBI): domain Bacteria; kingdom Pseudomonadati; phylum Pseudomonadota; class Gammaproteobacteria; order Oceanospirillales; family Halomonadaceae; genus Halomonas; species Halomonas sp. G11. Next base: position 51,476 of record NZ_LYXG01000016.1, on the reverse strand, counting down.
CCCCTGGCTATCCAGATGGCGGACCACGGCGATCGCCCGTGCCGACGATAGCTCCCAGTTGGAAGGAAAGCGCGAGGTCGAGATGGGCACATTATCGGTATGGCCTTCGACGGACACCTGTCCATCAAAGGCGCTGAGCACCTCGACAAGACTGTCGACGAGGTCACGGCCCTGCCCGGTGAGTTGCGCCCGGCCGCTGTCGAACAACAGGTTGTCGTTGATGCGCAGCGTCACCCCTTCCTGCCCCTGGGAAACGTCCACTCCCGGAATGCTGATACCGTCAAAGCGCGGCTGCAGGCCGCTGTGACGGGGCTCGATACCGGTCGCCAGTGATGCCAGAGGCAGGTCGGCGATCGCGCCGGGGGACGCTTCATCGACGCTGGCTTGCGAGCCAGCGTCGTTACCGCCGGGTGGCGCCAGCGAGAGCAGCAAGACAAACAAGGTCAGCAACAGCGTCAATACATCCAGATAGCTGGTCATCCAGCCATCGTCGCCACTGTCCTTGGGCAGTGGCGCTTCCAATGTATGGCGGGTATCCCGGTCTAGCATCCCGACTACCCCTTGGCGGGGGCGCTATTCGAGGCGCGCGGCTTCTTGACCTCCGGCTCGCGGATTTCGTCGTGGTAGTTGGCGACGAAGGAATTGAGCGTTTCTTCTATAAAGGAAGGTAGCCGCCGCTTGGTAATCAGGGAGATCCCCTCCAGCACCATGTTCATGGTGATCAAGCGCTCCTCGGTGCGCCGCTCGAGCTTCACCGCAATAGGTTTGAACACCAGGTTGGCCAGCAGGATACCGTAGAAGGTGGTCAGCAAGGCCACCGCCATGCGCGGGCCGATCACATCGAGATTGCCAGAGTCCATGACTTCCAGCATGTTGACCAGCCCCACCAGGGTGCCAATCATGCCGAAAGCCGGCGCATAAGTGGCCATGGTGCGGAATATCTGCGCTTCCGCGTGCTCACGCGCTTTTAGCCGCGCAATCCGCCAGCGCAACATATCGAAGATTTCGTCTTCTTTGGTGTTGGCGATCACCAACTGGATGCCGGTCCGCAAAAACGGATTGCGGGTGTTTTCGAGCTCTCGTTCAACGGCGCGGACATCGCCCTTGAACCACAGCCGGGACATGGCCACCAGCTCGTTGATGTCGTCACGCACATAGGTGTTTTCACGCCGGAAGACCAGCCCGACCAGGCGTACCACCCGCAGCACTTCCTTGAGAGGATAGCTGATAAAGGTGGCGGCAAGGGTGCCGGTGACCACGATGGCAAGCCCTGGCAGGTTGAGGAAGCTGCCCGGCGACTCGGCGGTGAAAAACAGGACGCTTACCAGCAGCAGGATGCTGGCGAAAATACCGATCAGCGTCGATGGGTTCATGTCGTGCTCCTAAAGCAATATAACGGGGCGCATCAGCGCTGAAACGTAAAAGCCGACTGCCGTTGCCCTGGCCGTCAGCGAAACATCAACAGACCCTAAACCGAGTCGTTTAACTTGGCACGCAGACGGCTGACCGCCTGACTGTGCAACTGGGAAACGCGAGACTCAGTGACGCCGAGCACGGCGCCCACTTCTTTCAGGTTGAGTTCTTCCTGGTAATACAGCGCCATGAGCAGTTTTTCCCGCTCGGGCAGCGCTTCGATGGCCGCCACCAGGGTTTCCCGCTGTTGGGCGTCGAGCAAATGATCGAAGGGCGAACTCACGGCTTCACGATTATGCGGTTCGCTGCCATCCGCCACCAGCTCTTCAAAGGGCAGCAACTGCCCGCTATTGGTGTCGTGCAATAACTGCTGATAATCAGCCAACGGCATATCCATGGCGTCGGCGATTTCTGTTTCTTCGGGGGGGCGCCCCAAGGATTGCTCCAGGCGCCTGACGGTTTCATCAACGGCTCGCGCCGAACGGCGGACGCTGCGAGGTAGCCAGTCACGGGTACGCAATTCGTCCACCATCGCCCCGCGTATGCGCTGGCTGGCAAAGGTCGCAAAGGTGGCGCCCTGAGTGGCATCGAAACGTCCCAGGGCTTCCAGCAACCCCATCATGCCTGCCTGGATTAAGTCATCCAGCTCTATACTGGCCGGCAACCTGACCTGAAGCGTCAAGGCCTGACGTCTCACCAGTGGCATGTACTCCGTCATCAGCTCACTTTGTTTGATCCTGCCTTGTGCTGTGTACATCCTATTGCCTCGCGGCTAAACCACCTGTGCTCACTGGTAATCTACTATCATCTGCAACCCTTTAACGCTAACGGGCCGCTGCCCTGGGTTTAGCGCAAATTGAAAATGCAGGGGCGTTGTCGCACTTATGCCGGATAAAGCACGGGTCTCCCCACGCATGCCCGATAACGACACGCAGCGCTCAGGATGGCATAGCCAGGCCTGTAGTGCTGCCCCGGGTGCGTGCTGGTACTGCCACTGGACTCGCTCAATGACCGCCGCTGGCGTGGTCGCCCCCGCTGGAGGGCGAACCGGTTCACTGCGGCTGGCACGGTCGCTCATGACCACCATGAGCCCGGGCACTTGTGTCACCCAACTGCTGGACGCGCCCTGAGCATAAGCACTGAGACCCAAGGCTAATACCAAAATGCTAATCGCATAACGCCAATAGCCTAGCATGCTTCATTCCTTCTCATGAGCGGATTAACCCCGATTATTAGACGCTTTACCGACGTTAGCTGCGTCAGCGGGCCAGCAACAGCAACTCGATACCCAGATAGTCCCCAGCCGCTTGCTGCAGGTTGGCCAATAGGCCTTGCCTGGGCAGATGGGGCTCATGCAGGGCCAGTAAGCGTTGCGGCCCGTTATGCTGCCTCAACTGTTTGAGTAGATGGTACATGCGTCCAAACGCATCGGCATCGCTGTTGACCCACAGCGCCCAGCGACGGTGTTGCTGACTGAGTGTCGCCAGTTCAGGCGCATCCGGCATCACGATCCGAATATCCCAGTCGGCCGGATCCCCGGCCCAGGCGCGCCCTAGCGCGGCCCACTGGCCAAGACGCGCGCTGACCTTGCGCGCCTCTACCGGCCCATCACCCGACAGCCCCGTGACCATTAACGGCGTTTTGGGCTTGGGCGGTGTGACAGGCGGCTCCATGGCCGCCGCGCTGGGCACCACCGGCGAGCGGTAGGTCATCGGCCCGGGTGATTCCGTTGCCTCGGGAGGCGCTTCGTCGCCCCGCTGCTGTCGCTGCAGATCCGCCCACTTGCGTAGCCCAGCGGCTTGGTCTCGTGCGCTCATGCCAGGCCCTCACGATTAACGCTACCCAGCTGGCGGATCGCATCACGGGCCATAAAGGCGTACACCAGCGCATCCAGCAATGCCGTATCGCGCCGACGGCGACGGCTGCTTAACAGGTTCAGCACATCACCGTGCAATCCACTGGCGGCCTCGTCCTCGGCGCAATCAAGGTGCCCGGCAATGGCGGCAATACCGCTGGCCATCAACAGGCGCACTTCAGGGCTTACTTCGCCGCTATCGGCGTCTTTCAGTTGCTGCCAGGCACGCCGTGTCAGCGCCGCCAGGCCTTCACTCTGCAGCTGGGTTACCAGCAGGCTTAGCACCTCGTTGCCCAACCGCGCGGGTGTGAGCCAGTAACGACGGGTGACCACCTTGGCACTTTCCGGGTCGCGCACTTCGCCATACCACGCCAGCAGCGCCCGCCCCTCTTGGTCGGTGACTTCGGCATAGGCCGTCCACAGAGCCATCGGCTGGCCACGGAAGCGCACATTGACGCGGTGGTTGAGCGTACTTTCGGCAAACAGCTGGCGCAGGGGATAGCGCTCGCCGTGCAAGTTTACCCTGAGTGCCGGGGGCGCCAGGCTGACCCAGGTCAGGTATTGGCTTTCTAACCAGGTCAACGCCTCGCTATCGGGTAACGCTGGCAGCAGGTGCACGGCGACACCATCGCGTTCGCTGAAGGTGGCCATGCGCGGCTGCCAGCCAGCGGGTTGGCGATGCTGCAGCCAGGGCAACGCCATCCAGGCGCCCTCGGCATCCAGCCCTATATCCGGCATCGCCCAATCACAGCCGCGCTCGTTGCGGCGGGGCGACCAGGCCATACCCAGCATGCGTTGGGGCGGCGGGTACCCCTCCAGCAACTCGTCCAGGCGCTGATCCTGCAACACGCTGGGCAGGTTAGCGATATCCCAGACGCCTTCGAGGCGCTCAAAGCCCACCATCCGCTCGCGCAGGCGCGCAAACAGCGACGACAGACGGCGCCCCTGGCCCAGCACATCCCGCGACCAGCGGGGCATACTGATCGGTGCCGCGGGTGGCGACGTATTGCTTGACCCGGCGGCGTCGGTATTCAGCGCCTGGTCGACCAGCGCAGCAGGATCCGCCACCGCCATATCTTCGGGGACCTGCTGACCATAGGAGCCAAACAGCACGCGCATGCCATGGCGCATGACAATATCCAGGATGGGTGCCAGGCGTCCTGCTTCATCCTGCTTGGTGATGATGCAGTCATCCAGCTCGGCACCCGCCGCACGGGCGGCCTGGCGATAGCGCAGCACCACTTCTTCAAGCGTTTCAGGCTGGCTGGCGGCATTGAGCAGCAATACCAGCCTGACGTTGGAGCGGCCGCCCTGTAAATGGGCGATCTGCTCGATGACCCGCTGGTCGCGCTGGCTCATGCCCACGGTATCGATGATGACCCACTGTTTACCCTGCAGACGACTCAGCAGGTCGTCGATGGGTTGCTCCGCGTCCAGCGCGTACATCGGGATATCCAGCAGGCGCGCGTAGATGCGCAGCTGTTCATGGGCACCGATACGAAAGCTGTCGGTGGTCACCAGGGCGACGGGGCGGGTCCCGTGGCGCATGACAAAGCGGGCCGCGAGCTTGGCGGTCGTGGTCGTCTTGCCGACCCCGGTGGGCCCAACCAGAGCGACAATGCCCGTTCGGTCGAAAAATTCGGGCTCATCCTGGAGTACGGCCAGGCGTGTCATCAGCCGTTCGCGCAACCATGCCAAGGCCTGTTCGCTATCCGCGCTTTGCGTCGCCAGGTCGCCTGGCAGATCCATCAGGATGTCGTCGGCAAGCTCGCGGCTGAAACCAACGCCGCAAAGCAGTTGCCGCCAGCGCTCTGCGCCGCTGGCGGTCGAGGCAGTGGGTGTTGTGCGGCGCTCGCTTTGTTGGGAAGCAAGCAGCGAGCGCATATCCTGCATTTCGCGCAGTAAGCGCTCACTCATCGACTCCAGCGGATCCTTCGGCGTCGCTGGTTGCTCGTTAGCTGGCGAAGGTTCGAAATGATCGACGGCTTCGTCGGCCATGGCGAGAATTTCGACGCCGCCTTCAGTGCGGCGGTTGGCCACGATCAGAGCGTCTTCGCCCAGCGTTTCACGCACCTGGCGCATCACATCGCGACTGTTGTCGCCCACGAAACGTCTAACACTCATGTATTACCCCTGGCCGTGAGTCAAATAGCGACGCTGGCATCAGCGGCCCCCTACCACAGTGGTTACCCGCAGCGTGCGGTCATCGGGTATCTCAGCCTGGGACAGAACGGCCATGTGGCGCAAGCGGCGGCGCAAGAACCGCGACAGTACCGCACGCAGGGAATGCTGAACCACCAGTACCGGCGGTTCGCCACTGCTTTCGTGGCGCTCCAGTGCCTGCTGGGCCTGGGTCATCAGCGTTTCGGCAAGCCCCGGCTCCATCGCCCCGTTACCGTTCATCGCCTGCACCAGCACCTGCTCCAGCTGAGCATCCAGGCCCATCACGTTCAGGGTTTCCTGACCGGCAAACCACTGCTGGGTAATCGCCCGGCCCAGGGCAACGCGCACCAGCGCAGTGAGTTCGTTGGCGTCCTGCTGCTGGCCTGCGTACTCAGCCAGGGTATCAAGGATGGTGCGCATGTCGCGAATCGACACGTCTTCATCCAGCAGGTTTTGCAGGATACGCTGCAGCACCGTGAGGGAAATGGCCTTGGGCACGACTTCTTCCACCAGCGACTTCTGCTCGCTGCCCAGCTTGTCCAGCAGTTTCTGAACCTCCTGGCGGCCGAGCATTTCCGGCGAGTGGCGATGCAATAGGTGATTGAGATGCGTGGCAATCACCGTACTGGCGTCGACGACGGTGTAGCCGTAGACCTGGGCATGCTCTCGCTGGCTGGAATCAATCCACACCGCGGGCAAACCAAAGGCAGGGTCTTCGGTTGACGTGCCCTGCAGTTCCCCCGACACCTGCCCCGGGTTGATCGCCAGCCACTTGCCCGGGTACGCCTCGGCACGGCCAATTTCGGCGCCTTTCATTGACAGCACATAGGCGTTGGGCGACAGCTCCAGGTTGTCGCGTATATGCACCACCGGGGGCAGGAAACCGACTTCCTGGGCAAACTTTTTACGTACGCTTTTGATCCGCGCCAGCAACTCGCCTTTTTGACGTGAATCCACCAGCGGAATCAGACGATGCCCAACTTCCAGGCCGAGCGTATCGACCAGTTGGACATCTTCCCAGCTGGCCTCAGGCGCCTCCTGGGTCGGCGGCGGTGCGGCAGAAATTTCCTCCTTGACCAGTGCCTGCTCCTGGCGGCGCATGATGAACCAGGCCAGCCCGGCGAGCAGCAGGGTAAACAGCAGGAAGACCATGTTGGGCATGCCCGGCACGATACCCAGCAGACCCATGACCATCGCGGCCAGTATCATCACCTGGGGATTGATGAACAGCTGGCTGATCATCTGCTGACCCACATCCTGGTCGGTGTTGACCCGCGACACTGTCACACCGGCGGCCGTGGAAATAACCAGGGCGGGAATTTGGGCGACCAGACCATCGCCAATGGCCAGCAACATATAGCTGCGACCGGCATCGCCAAAGCTCATATCGTGCTGCAGCATGCCGATCATCAGGCCGCCAATGATGTTGACGACCATGATCACCAGGCCTGCCACGGCATCGCCACGTACGAACTTGCTGGCACCATCCATCGACCCGTAAAAGTCGGCTTCCTGGGCGATTTCCGCACGCCGGTTCTTGGCGTCTTCCTCGCCGATCAGCCCTGCATTGAGGTCGGCGTCGATGGCCATCTGCTTGCCGGGCATGGCGTCCAGCGTGAAGCGAGCACCCACTTCGGCAATACGCCCCGCACCTTTGGTGATCACCATGAAATTGATGATCACCAGAATCAGAAAGACCACCAGGCCTACGGCAAAGTTACCGCCGACCAGAAACGCCCCAAAGGCCTCGATCACCTTGCCGGCGGCGGCACCGCCCTGGTGCCCTTCCATCAGCACCACGCGGGTTGATGCCACGTTCAACGACAAACGTAGCAGCGTGGTAAACAGCAGCACGGCGGGGAAGGCGGCAAAGTCGAGGGGCTTTTGGGCAAACATGCTGACCATCAGCACCATGATGGCCATGGCGATATTGAAGGTAAACAGCAAATCCAGCGCAAACGGCGGCATGGGCACGATCATCATGCCCAGAATCATCAGGATCAGCAGTGGCCCGGCGAGCAACTGGACCTTTACGTCGCTCACCCAGTCACGCCGACTCATTAGTTGGGTAAAGCCTTTCATGTTGGGGCCTCATCGCCACCGGCACCGCGCCCGGGGGTTTCCATTTCCGGGGGAACCGGCAGATTATCAGGGGTAGGCGGCACTTCGCCTCCTTGTTGCGCTACGTTTTTCAGGCGATATGCCCAGGCCATGACCTCGGCCACGGCCGTATATAGATTCGCCGGTATTTCGGCGTCCAGGTCGACGTGATGATACAGCGCCCGGGCCAGCGGTGCTGCTTCTAATCGTGGCACTTCCGCCTCATTGGCAATTTCACGGATGCGCTCGGCCACCGCATCAGTGCCTTTAGCCACCAGGCGTGGCGCGCCCATCTGGCCCTCCTGATACGACAGCGCCACCGCGTAGTGAGTCGGGTTGGTAATGATGACGTCCGCCTCCGGCACCTTGCTCATCATACGGCCCCGCGCCATGGCCTGCTGCTGTTGGCGAATGCGGGCCTTCACCTGCGGGTCGCCTTCTGACTCCTTGTGCTCGCGCTTGACTTCTTCCTGGCTCATGCGCAGCTTCTTGGCATTGCTCCACAGCTGGAAGGGCACATCGATCAAAATCACCACGATCAACGCCAGGACCATCAAGCCCGCCGCCTGGGCCGCCATGGTCAAGGCGCTGGCCAGTGCCTGCTGAATGGGCTGGTTCATCAGTGACATGAACTTGCCCATATTAAGGTATAAAAACGCCGCACCCACACTACCGACCAGCAGTGACTTGGCTATCGCCTTGGCCAGCTCGATCAGCGCCTGGGTAGCGAAGATACGCTTCATCCCGGAGAGCGGATTCAGCTTGGACAGCTTGGGCTGCATCGACTTGCCTGAAATCAAAAAGCCGCCCAGCAGCGCGGGTGACACCAGCGCGATCAACGTCAGCAGTAAAAACAGCGGCATCATTGCAAACAGGGTGCGCCTGCCGAGATCGATGGCATGGGTGACCATCGGCATACTTTCCATGGCGTGGCGGCGTTCAAATAGGAACGCCTGCTCCATCACCATGCCAAGCTGATTATAGAGCATTTGTCCCATGGTCCAGAGGCCAATCACCCCGCCCAAGAGCACCAGAAAGGTGGTCAGCTCCCGCGAGCGGGGCACCTGCCCTTCTTCACGCGCCTTTTCCAGTCGTCGGGGCGTGGCCTCTTCGGTCTTTTCCTGGTCGCTGTCGTCTTCTGCCATGCGGTCATCCGGCCAGGTTATTTATCGCGGCTAAACACGAAAAGCCGCCCCTTAGGACGGCTTGAGCAAAACGAGCCCGAGCAAGGGTTCACAGCGTGCGTTAGAAGCCCAATTCGTCCAACAGATCGTCGACCTGATCCTGCCCGGTCACGATATCAGGTGCATTGTCCTTCACTTGAGGCCCATTCAAAAGGTCTTCGTTACGCCGTGCATTCTCGTTTTTCCACTGATCTTCGGCCTTGCGTTGCATCGATTCTCGTGCCTGGGCACCCGGAACGTTGTCAATGAGCACCTGGACCAGCTGGTGTTCGATCTCGCGAATGACGTCCATCATCTTCTTGATGACCTGACCGGTGAGGTCCTGGAAATCCTGTGCCATCATGATTTCCATCAGCTCTTTATTGGTCGCCGCCGCCATATCCGGCACGCTACCCAGGTAGCCACGGGTATCTTTGACCAAGGCTTTAGCGTCGTCCAGTTCCTTGGGGGCTTCAAACCACTCTGCCCAGCGCTTGTCCAGTGCCTCGGCCTGGTCGCTAAGCTGGTCCTGAAGCGGTTGGGCACGATCAATGGCATTCAGCGAACGGTCGGCCGCCTGCTCGGTCATGGTGGCGACGTAATGCAAACGGTCGCGTGCATCCGGAATGGCTTCCGCCGCCTTCTCGATTTCCTTATCCAGCCCCAGCTCGCGCATGTTGTCCCTCAACATGCGGGTCAGCTTACCGACGCGATGAATAAGGTCTTCGGCGGCCTCTTCGGACAATTGGGTAGAACCGGACTGTTCATTCTGGCTCATGGTGCTCTCTCCTCGTAATCCCGGCCCGCAGGCCTCGCCGCGTTACTTACCCAATTTGTCAAAGATCTTATTGAGCTTTTCTTCCAGCGTCGCGGCCGTAAACGGTTTCACAACGTAACCATTAGCGCCCGCCTGAGCCGCCGCGATGATGTTTTCTTTCTTGGCTTCCGCCGTCACCATCAAAACCGGCAGGTCCTTGAGGGCGTCATCCTGACGGATTTCCTTGAGCATCTCCAGGCCATCCAGATTGGGCATGTTCCAATCAGACACCACAAACTCAAAGCTGCCAGCGCGGAGCTTGTTCAGGGCATCCTGACCATCTTCCGCTTCTTCGACGTTGGTAAAGCCAAGTTCTTTCAATAGGCTGCGTACAATACGGCGCATCGTGGGGAAGTCATCCACCACCAAAAAGCTCATGTTCTTATCTGCCATGGGTCATCCTCTATATCAATTGGGGCTGGTTAAAATTCTTCCCAGTCGTCGTGGCCAGTGGTCGAGGACACTGAACGGCTGGGTGGCGTCGATGGTGTTTTGGCGGCTGGCGCGGACACTGCTTTAGGCGCTGAGCCTGCACTTGCCTGCCGTGATTGTTGCTGATGGGCCACCTGCATGCCCACCAGTTTAAATACCGCCACCGCTTCTTCAAGGCGGTTGGCCTGTTCTTCCAATGACGACGCCGCAGCGGTGGCCTGTTGCACCAGGGAGGCATTCTGCTGGGTTACCTGGTCCATCTGGCCGACCGCTTGGCTGACTTGCTCGATGCCGTCGCTCTGCTCCTGGGACGCAGCTGAGATTTCATCCATGATGTCGGTGACACGGCGTACCGACGTCACCACGTCAGACATGGTGGTCCCGGCCTGTTCAACAAGGGTGGAGCCCTGTTGAATCTGGGTCACCGAGTCATCGATCAGCGCCTTGATCTCCTTGGCGGCATCGGCACTCCGGCTGGCGAGGTTGCGCACCTCTCCGGCCACGACAGCAAAGCCCCGACCTTGCTCACCGGCACGGGCCGCTTCAACCGACGCATTGAGGGCCAGGATATTGGTCTGAAAGGCGATCGAGTCGATCACGCTGGTAATATCCGAGACCTTTTGCGAACTGCTGGAAATTCCGTGCATGGTGGTCACCACCTGCTGCACCACGTCGCCACCGCGCTCCGCCGTGGACGACGCATCCGCTGCCAGCGTGCTTGCCTGACGGGCGTTGTCGGCATTCTGCTTCACCGTTGCGGTCATCTCTTCCATGCTGGAAGCGGTCTCTTCGATGGAAGCCGCCTGCTGTTCGGTACGCGATGACAGGTCGGCATTGCCGCTGGCGATTTCCCGGGTGCCGTGGTGAATTTCGCGGCTGCCTTCACGCACCCGCGCGACGATATCGTTGAGGTTGTTCTGCATCCGCTGCATCGCGGTATAAAGTTGGCCAATTTCGTTTTTGCCGCCGCTGGGAATAGGGGTCGTGAGATCTGCATCGGCAATGGTATCGAGCATCTGCACAGCTTCTTTTAGAGGCCGAATCACCACACTGCGCAAGCCAACGTAAATCAGTAACAGCAGAAGAAGCGTTACAGCAAAGATGATCCACTCAAGGGAGCTGTAGAACTGGTTTATATCGTCCAGTTCCTGCTGGAGGCCATTTCCTCGCTCGCCCGCATAGCGCACGAATTCCGTCAGCAATTCTTCCTGACGCTCCGCCACTGGGGCCAACTCTTCACGAATCGCATTGAACCCGGTTGTATCCATCTGGTCCAGCGCTTCTATCTGCCGGTGCGTCAACTCAAACACCGCTTCAAAAACCGTTTCGATTTCGCTACCCAGCGCCTCCCCGGCGTCGGTACGCGGTACGGAAGCAAAGTTATCAAACCGTTCTTCAGCCCGGTTCAGCTGATCCGCGGCGGCTTCCAGGCGAGCCGTCGCTTCGCGGCTGCGCCCCAGCATAAATTGGTTGGAGGCCACCTCCAGTTCAACCAGGGCGCCGCTCCACAGCGCATCGGCACGGTTTAGTTCATTCAGCTGCTCCACATTAATCCGCTCAAGCGTGCTTAATGTCTCGCTCTGAGCCTGCTCGGCGAGTCGACTCATTGCCACATTGCTGGCAATGGCCAGAAAGAATAAAAGCAGCGCCACGATCACCGCGACGTTAACACTTAAATTGCGTAATGCTCGGTTCATTGGGTTCCCTTACAGCCAAATCTGACTCATTTTTGTCGTTATACCCGCTGTGCCCGCCCAGACGCGGCAATCAGCGACATTAATTTCTCCGGAATCTCGTCCAGTGCCGTGACATCAGCGGCTGCGCCCATGGCAATGGCCTCTCGGGGCATACCGAAGACCACACAGCTTTCTTCGTTCTGGGCAATGGTGGCTGATCCAGCCTGGCGCATTTCCAGCAGCCCGGCGGCTCCATCCTTACCCATGCCGGTGAGAATCACGCCAATGGCATTCTTGCCGGCCTGGTCGGCGGCAGAGTGAAACAGCACGTCCACCGAGGGGCGGTGACGATTCACCGGTGGTCCGTCGTCAAGCCGCGCGACATAGTTGGCGCCACTGCGCGCCAGCTTGAGGTGCTGATCCCCGGGGGCAATGTAGGCGTGACCGGGCAGCACGCGCTCGCCGTCGGTGGCTTCCTTGACGGTAATCCGGCATAGCCGGTCCAGACGCTCCGCAAACGACCGGGTAAACCCGCCGGGCATATGCTGGGTAATTAAAATCGCCGGGGCGTTGGCCGGTAGCGGCTCCAGCACTGCCCGGATTGCTTCGGTACCGCCGGTAGAGGCGCCGATAATGATCAGCTTCTCACTCGATACCATGGGCGCTTTGAGCTGAGCGGGAGGCGGGGTGTTCTTATGCCGCGCCTGGCGGGGCCGCGAACGTGCCGCCGCGCGTAGCTTTTCGGCAATCTCGTTGGCGTAATCCATCATCCCGCTGCGAATACCCAGACTGGGCTTGGCAACAAAGTCCAGCGCGCCCAGTTCCAGCGCCCGCAGGGTGATTTCCGAACCGCTTTGGGTCAGCGACGAGACCATCAGTACCGGCATCGGGCGCAGACGCATCAGGCGCTCGAGAAAATCCAGCCCGTCCATGCGCGGCATTTCAACATCAAGCGTCAGAACATCCGGGTTATGCTGCTTGATGAGATCGCGGGCGGCAATCGGGTCGGGCGCCACCGCCACCACTTCCATGTCAGGCTGGGTATTGATAATTTCCGTCAACAGGTCGCGAATCAGCGCCGAGTCGTCAACGCATAACACTTTTATTTTGGCTGCACTCAAAGCACGCCTCCTTAATCCGTCAAGCCGTTTGCCGCGCCAAGGCACGTGGGCGTTTTATTTGTTTGCCAGGGTGTAAACAGTTTGCCCACGCAACTTGAATGCATCGCTGATGTAGGAAAAATTCTCCGAATGGCCGGCAAACAGAAGGCCGTCGGGTTTGAGCAGGGGGGCGAAGCGCTTAAGAATTTTTGCCTGGGTATCCTTATCAAAATAAATCATGATGTTCCGACAAAAGATCACGTCAAAAGGGCCTTTAACGGGCCATTGGGGCGCCAGCAGGTTCATGGGCATGAACTCGACCAGCGTTGATACTTCAGGTCGCACGCGGGCCAGTCCAAGATGGTTACCGGTGCCCTTCTGGAAGAAACGCTTGACCCGCGCCTCGTCAAGCTTGCGCACCTGCTCCTGGGGATAGACGCCCTTGCGCGCCTTGTTCAGGGCGTCAGTGTCGATATCCGTCGCAATGACGCTGGACTGGGAGGCTCGGCTACCCAGCGTTTCGAGCAGCGTCATGGCAATCGAGTAAGGTTCTTCACCGGTGGATGCGGCCGAGCACCACACCGACACAGGCCCCTGTTTGTCCTTTATATGCTCAGCCAACAACGGAAAGTGATGGGCCTCACGGAAAAAGGCCGTGAGATTGGTGGTTAGCGCATTGGTAAACGCCTCCCACTCTTTAGCATCCGGCTGACGCTCAAGGCGCGCAAGGTAGTCGCCAAACCGAGTCATCCCGTGATGACGTAGCCGTTTCGCTAAACGGCTATAGACCATTTCGCGCTTATGCTCGGCCAGCACAATGCCTGCGCGCTGATAAATCAACTCGCGGACACGGGTAAAGTCGGCATCGGTCAGTTCCAGGTCGCGCTCGATCTGGCTGCCGGATGCCCATTGGCCGATGTCGACTCGTTCACGTTGCTCGGTCAAAATATGCGCCACTCCTCTACAAAGCCTTAACCCGCCTGCTTGTCAGCCAACGTGGGTTGCACGACACGGTGAGTCTGAAAAATAACCGACTGCTGGCGCCAGAGGCACACCGCCCGGTAGAGCGGCATGCCTCTGGTCGACGTGCTATTGACACCCAGCTTTTATACTATCGGCTTGAAACCCGCTGACTTGAGCGTGTTTGCATTACGTCTTTGGTGTTTAAAACGCTTCCCATTCATCTGCCGTAGCGGCTGACGCTGGCGCGGCAGACCGGGCTGGCTGAGCGGTTAATGAAGGGGCGGCGCGGGGCTTGCTCGCGGGGGGCGTCAGCGACTCGGCAACGCGAAAGCGCTCAACGGCTTCGCGCAGTCGCCCGGCTTCGTCTTCCAGTTCGTTCGCGCTGAATGCGGCCTGTTGCACCAGCTCGGCATTTTGCTGAACCACTTGATCCATTTGCGCCACGGCCTGGTTAACCTGGCCGATACCGTTACTCTGCTCTTCGGAAGCGGCCGCAATTTCATCCATGATGTCGCTGACCCGCTGCACGGCAGCCACCAGGTCCTGCATTGTCTTGCCGGCCTGATTGACCCGCTCAGTACCGACATCGACCTTGCTCAGCGAGGTGTCGATCAGGGTTCGAATATCCTTTGCCGCACTGGCGCTGCGGCTGGCGAGACTGCGAACTTCCTGTGCCACCACTGCAAACCCTCTGCCGTGCTCGCCAGCCCGCGCCGCTTCGACCGACGCGTTTAGCGCCAGGATATTGGTCTGGAAGGCGATATTATCAATAAGGGTAATGATATCGGCGACCTGGTGCGAGCTGGCGCTGATCTCCTGCATGGTATCGACGATCTCGCCAACTTCCTCACCGCTGCGCCGTGCTGTCAGGGTGGCGTTTTCCGCCAGTTGGCTTGCCTGGCGGGCGTTATCCGCATTATGGCCGACCGTTGAGGCAAGCTGCTCCATGCTGGAAGCGGTTTCCTCCAGTGAGGACGCCTGCTGCTCGGTACGTGATGACAGATCGTTGTTGCCACTGGCGATCTGCTGGGAACGCTCAAAAATCGACGCCCCACTGGTACGGACGACGCCCACCGTTTGCGACAGCGACGCTTGCATATGCGCCATCGCAACGTACAAACGACCAATTTCGTTATTACCGGGCGCGGTAATCTGCTGGTTTAAGTCGCCTTTTGCCATGCGTTCGAAGTAACCCACCAGATTGTCCAACGGGCGCAGTACATTCGCTGCCACGCCCCAAACCACGGCCACCACCGTGGCGAGCGTCACCAGCACCACCGCTAGCAAACTCCAGCGTATTTGCTCAGCGAACGCCGTGAACGCCTGCTGCTGGGAGGCGAGATCGCTGCTGTTTTGCACGATATCTGCCCCATGATGAAGGGCATACAGGCCGATACCACACGCCACCAGCACCATCGTCGATAGCGTCACCAGCACCAGCCCCCAGCTCAGCCGGACGGTCATGTTATTCATTACTTGCCGAATCACCTGCCCCACCTACCGCACTCCTTATCGTCAGAAGCGCCCCCCTCACTCCATTGTGGTGAGGGCGCTGACCGCAGATCCCTGGACACCCTTCCCGGTGTCGTCAACTTTCTTTAGCTCTGGCTGGCGCCGTCCACCAAGGCCATCTCTTCGCTGGTGAGCAGTTTGTCGATATCGACGATCACCAACATGCGATCGTCCAGACTGCCGAGTCCGCTCAGGAAATCAGACGACAGCGTGACGCCAAATTCGGGAGCAGGCTTGATCTGGTCGGGCGTCAGCGTCATCACATCGGACACGCCGTCAACCACGATACCCACAATCCGGTCGGCCACGTTGACCACGATCACCACGGTTTGGCCGCCGTACTCGACATTTTCAAGGTGGAACTTGATGCGCAGGTCGACGATCGGCACGATCACGCC
This sequence comes from Halomonas sp. G11, assembly GCF_001663515.1. Lineage (NCBI taxonomy): Bacteria > Pseudomonadati > Pseudomonadota > Gammaproteobacteria > Oceanospirillales > Halomonadaceae > Halomonas > Halomonas sp. G11. The sequence goes on along the minus strand of NZ_LYXG01000016.1, from coordinate 35,884 downwards.
GCGCAGGTTGGTCACCCCTTTAATGAAGTCAGGTGCGTTGGCAATGCGCGTAACGTTCTCGTAGCCGCGAATTTCCTGAACTTTCAGGATATCGATGGCGTACTCTTCATCACCTAGCGAGAACACCAGGAATTCACTGTTATCCGCTTCAGTCGCGAGGACCGCCCTATCGTTTGCTTGGCTCATGACGGTTCAGACTCCTTGTAAAAAGACATGGTTTGCGTTTTGGCTGGTTTTGCAGCCTCTTTTTTTGCCCGACTCAGTCGATGCAAGCCGGAAATATCCAGAATCAGTGCCACGCTGCCGTCGCCGAGAATGGTGGCGGCTGAGATGCCGGGCACTTTGCGGTAGTTATCTTCCAGGTTCTTGACCACGACCTGCTGCTGACCAACCAGCTCGTCGACCAGCATGGCATAGCGCCGCCCCTCACCTTGCACGATCACCGCGATGCTCTTCGTCGGGTCGGTAATGGCATTTTCGACGTCCATCACTTCGTGAATGGCGATCACCGGCAGGTATTCGTCCCGCACCTTGAGCACGACGTCGTCGCCTGCCATGGCATACATGTCATCTTTATTGGGCTGCAAAGACTCCAGCACCGTGGAAAGCGGCAGAATAAAGGTTTCACCACCCACTTTAATCGACATGCCGTCCAGAATGGCCAGTGTCAGCGGCAACACGATGCTCGTGATGGTGCCTTCACCTTTTTTGGACTGGATCTCGACACGCCCACCCATGCCCTGGATATTGCGTTTCACCACGTCCATACCGACGCCGCGACCCGATACATCGGTCACTTCGTTGGCGGTGGAGAAACCAGGCGCAAAAATCAGCTGATAGACATCTTCATCCGACATGGAGTCGGATACGTTGAGACCGTTTTCCTTGGCTTTGGCAAGCAGGCGATCGCGATCAAGGCCAGCGCCGTCGTCACGCACCTCGATCAGGATATTGCCGCCCTGATGCCGGGCAGCCAATGTCAGCTTGCCGGTGCGCGGTTTGCCGATGGACTCGCGTACCTCGGGCATTTCAATGCCATGATCAAGGCTGTTGCGCACCAGGTGGGTTAGCGGATCGGTAATTCGTTCCACCAGGCTTTTATCCAGTTCGGTAGATTTGCCTTCGGTGACAAGCTCGATTTCCTTGCCCAGCTTACCCGCGGTATCGCGTACGACCCGGGGAAAACGGCTAAACACAAATTCCATGGGAATCATGCGGATCGACATGACCGATTCCTGCAGGTCCCGGGCATTGCGTTGTAACAGGCTCATGCCGCTTTGCAGCGAGCTGTTGGCACCCGACTGGTCACCCAGGTCGCTGACCGTTTGATCGAGCATCGACTGGGTGATGATCAGCTCGCCGACGAGATTGATAATCTGGTCGACCTTGTCCACCGATACACGTATCGACGAGGACTCGGGGGCGGCTTTCTTCGCTTTACCCTTGGCCTGCCCATCGCCGGTCTCGGCTTTGGCAGGTGCCGACGGTGACGCTTTTTGTTCCGTTGATGACGCGGGTGGCGCGGCTTCCTGGTCGGCAGTTGGCTCGGCTTCAGGCTGCGCTGCTGGCGCGTCAGCTTTCACCTCGCCCGATGCAAGCGGCTGGATATCAATTTGGTCGGGCTCGATAATAAAGCACATGACCGCTTCAATATCGTCAGCACTGACGCTACCACTGAGCACGACCTCGTAGCGCTTATCGTCGCCCGACTGGGACTCGATATCGCCCAGCTGCTCCAACTCTTCGACCAGCAGGAGACGATCCTTGTCATCCACATTGATCAGCGCCACCTTCAAATGACGCGTGCTATTTGTCTCTGATGCGTCACCCGCAGAGGAACCATCGGCGGACGCCTCTTCAGTTGATTCTGCCGACGATGCTGTTTCAGCGGGCGCTTCGAGGGACTGGCCAATCTCTTCGAGGGCTATCTGCTGAAGCGTTTGGCAAATCCGCTCATACGTTTCCTGGTCAGGCTCTTCCTCGTTGCGATAGGCATTTAATTGCTCGTGCATAATGTCTTTAGCCTCTAAAAATGTATCAACGAGGTCAGCCCGCAGCGCTAGCTCCCCTTTACGCGCGTAATCCAGAAGATTTTCCATGATGTGTGTGGTGTTTTGCAGAACGCTAAATCCGAAGGTGCCTGCGCCCCCTTTAATCGAATGTGCTGCACGAAAAATAGCGTCGAGCTGCTCGCTGTCAGGATTATCCACATCAAGCTCTAGCAGGTGCTGCTCCATATCCGCGAGCAGCTCTTCTGCCTCTTCAAAAAAGGTGTCAAAAAAATCGGCTATATCCATGCACCATCCCCTACCTTCACGTCAAAGTGTTAGCACAAGCGCAGCATTATTCGGCGCTCGTTGTCTCTTGTTCTAAACTTGGTTGTTCCGGGTCTATCGCTTGCTCCGGATTTTCAACGGGTGGCGCGTCGTCAGGTACGCCACTTGCGTCTTCCGCGGTTTCTGATAGCACCGTGGAAACATCGGTCTCCATCACTACTGGATTGCGGATGGCCTCGGCAATTTCAGGTAACAGCACGATCAGTTCAATGCGCCGATTAATCGGGTCGTCGGGCTCAGTGTCAGGCAGCAGCACCCGGTCTGCATAGCCGGAAACACGCAACAGTTGACCCGGATCAAGTCCTCCCGCGACCAGTTCCCGGCGGGAGGCGTTGGCCCGGTCATTCGACAGTTCCCAATTGCTATATCCGCGATAGCCACCGGCATAGGGCACGTTATCCGTGTGGCCACCGATGCTCAGGTCATTGGGCAGCTCATTGAGCAGCGGTGCTATGGTTCGCAGCAGATTACGCATATAGGGCGCCACCTGGTCGCTGCCCAACTCGAACATGGGTCGCTGCTCGGTATCCAGGACCTGAATACGCAGGCCCTCGCGCGTCAGGTCAAAACGCAGCTGTGAGCGCAACTCGCGTAGTTCAGGATCGAGCTCGATGGCACGCTCGATGCGCTCCTGCACATCCATGAAAAACTGACGCTCTTGCTCACTGGGCCGCGTTGCCTGCCTTAAATCAATGCGTGCGCGCTCACCATCGCTATGCGTCGGGTCAGGGCCGCCGCCAGGAATCGCACTCGTGCTTCCGGAACGGTCACCACCGGTAATCGCGCTTGTCAGCGGCGTGCTGAAATATTCGGCGACGCCTTGGCGCTCTTCGTCGCTGGATACACTGAGTATCCACAGCACCAGGAACAACGCCATCAGCGCCGTCATGAAGTCGGCAAGGGCTATTTTCCATGCGCCGCCGTGGTGCGCATGCACGACTTTCTTGCGCCGAATAATGATCGGCCGCTTATCACCCGCCGTACTCATGCACTACCAGCCTTTTTCGCATCGCGTACATAGTCTTCCAGCTCATTGAAGGTGGGACGCTCAGTACTGTGCAGCGCCTTCCTGCCAAACTCCACCGCTAGCTGAGGCGCGTAGCCATGCAGACTTGCCAAAAGCGTCACGCGGACGCACTGGAGCATTTTTTCCGCCTCTTTCGCCTGCCGATCGATCGTGCTGGCTACCGGGTTGATAAATCCGTAACCCAGCAGAATGCCCAGGAAGGTACCCACCAGGGCGTGAGCGATCATCTCCCCCATCTGCTCAGGACCGGCATCGGCATAGGTCAACGCTTTCACCACGCCCATTACCGCCGCCACGATGCCAAAGGCAGGCATCGCATCGCCGACTTTGGAAATCGCGTCGATGGGGATGTGGGCTTCCTGCTCGAATGCCTCGATTTCATGCAGCATCAGCTCGTCGATTTCCATGGGCTCCATGCCGCCGCTGACCATCAGGCGTAGATAATCGGTAAGGAAGTTCATGATGTGTGGATCTGCCAGCACCGAGGGATGCTCTTGAAACAGCGGGCTTTCCTGAGGGTTGTCGATATCCCGCTCAATACCGAGCATGCCTTCACGACGAATCTTGGAAAGCAGCTTGTACTGCAGCGCCATCAACTCCATGTACATCGCCTTGTTGTACTTTTTGGTGCGCTTCAGCTTCGGCATGATTTTAAAGGTGGCCTTGATGGCCTTGCCGTTGTTTGCAGCAAGAAAGGCCCCTACCCCGGCACCGCCGATCATCAGCAGCTCCAGGGGCTGAAACAGGGGCCCCATGCTGCCCCCCGCCAGCACGTAGCCACCAAATACCGACAGTAATACGACGATGTAACCTAAGAGGATCAGCACAGGCAGTGTCCTTCACTATTTCAATGGTCTATAACGGAACCGACGGCGACCCGTTACGTCAAAAGTCATTTAATGGTTGATGCCGATTTACACATCTGCCGCGTTTTGCCTGCCCGGGAGGGCGGTTGGCAAATGCCGCACACATAGTCGTGCATCGGGTTATGGGCATGCGCAACAAAGCGACCACCGCAACGGGTACACGGCGTCAGCTGGAGCAGGTCGCTCTCGAAGAAACGTACCAGCGTCCAGGCACGCGTCAGCCCCAAAACCGGTTCTACACCCTCAACATCAATTTGCTCACCATACAACCGATAGGCCTTCACGAAGGCATCAATGCGCTCACAGTCAGCTTCTTCCACCAAGCTCGTATAGATGTTGTAAAACAAAGATGAGTGGATGTTGGGCAGCCAGGTAATGAACCAGTCGGTTGAAAACGGCAGCATGCCTTTTGGCGGCGACATCCCTCTTACCTCTTTGTACAGCTTGATGAGACGTGTGCGGCTAAGCTCTGTCTCTGTCTCCAGTACCTGCAGCCTTGCCCCAAGTTCAATCAGCTCAATAGCGAGCTGCACCTGGTGCATTTCGTCTACCAAGCTTTTTTGACTCACGTGCTGTCCTCCGGCGGCATCGACTCGTACTCCTCACCGGCCAGCAGCAGTGATGCATGCAGACTGGCGAGGCCTTGATCACGCGGATTGGCTGTCACCTGCTTCAATCGCTCGACGCTTGTCTGACCGAACCGGCAAATCAGCTGGTTGGTTCGCGACAACTTCGTAAGCTGCCGGGCGTTGAGCGATAGGATAAGATCCGCCACCTCACCGTCGATTTTCAGACGGAACATGGCGGCCTCACGATCTTCACTCAACAAGCGCTGTGCGAGCAGCAAGTACGCTAAATTGATTTCCTGTATTTCATCGAGAAAGCTGGTTTGACTCATAGTGGCCTATCGGACGAAACTGACGCCTCTATTAGGATGGTACCGGCGCCATGAGTGGTTTTTTTGATACTGACCCAAACATCATGGTTGCATACCACGTTTACATTGGCTACTCAGCCTTCTCACGCTTGTGTAGCCCAGCCTCCGACAGCTCAAATACCCATACCAACAGTTCGGCAATCACCTGATACAGGTTGGCAGGAATCTCTGCATCCAAATCCAATTGCATCAATAGCGCGACAAGCTCCGGCGCATCATGCACATAAATACCCTGACGCTGTGCCTCGGCCATGATGCGCTCTGCCAAATCGCCATAACCCTTGGCCACCACCCGCGGCGCTCGCTCGTGGTCCTGATAGGCCAAGGCCACCGCTTGACGCCGCGATTCATCCGAAGACATCCGGGGCCTCCTCCACATAGCGTGCGCGCACTTGAACCTTGCGCAGGTCCAGTGCCTCCAGACGCGACTCAAGCGCAGGAACGCCGGCCTCCAGACGTTGATGCACCTGCGCCTCACTGGTGGTCAAATCAATGTTCAAAACACCTCGATAAAGTCGCAGTGACACGCTAAAAGCGCCAAAACCAGGTACATCAAGCTGCATATCGGACTGCCAGCTATCATCAGACGCCCGCTGCTCTTCACCGTCTTCCTGATGCTGCCCGCGTGCTGGCAGGTTAATCGCCAGCGCCATAAAAATGCCCGCCCACACATCGCCTTCCCAGCGAATCGTGGGTGTCACCAGCATTTCAAGCTGCTGACGCACCAAGCTTTGCAGACTCTCATGCACCACTTCACGCGGCTGGCGATTGGGCATGATGTCGAGCGCGTCCCGGGCCAGCCGAGCGTCAATGCTCGCTTGCGACGACTCTTTCGCATGGGTGGCGAGGTCAGCCGTGTTAAATGTGCCTGGACTGCCCACCGATGATTGGGTGGGCGGCATATTGGCCACCGGGGCACGCGCCGCCGACTCACTGGGGACGGGGATTAACGGTGTATTGGGCAATATGGCCGTATTACCCGGCGGCGGTGGCGCTATCAGCATTGGCGAGGTGCCGCCCGGTACCATACCGGATGACGGCATGCCGCCACCTGCAGCTTGAGGCGCCCCACCAGCCCCTAGCGCCGTCGACGCCAGAGGTGTTGGCACTGAAGCACGCGGGCCAGGCTGCATTTGCGGCTCTCTCAATAACTGCTGCCGACTGGTCTCACCTTGAAACCAGCGCTTGAGATGCGCCTCGTAAAACAGGCCACTGTCCCGCACACTGGCTTCGAGCCGCGTTGCCAACTGTGTTGATGACGGCGATTCGGCCGCATTCATCAACGGCGCTTCGGCACGCATGACGGTAGGTGGCGCTGGAAAGCGCAGCAATACATCCGCAATACTGCGTGCCGCTGGGCTAAAATGCGTCTGGGTTGACCCAGGCGGCAATGCCTGTGCATCACCTCGTTGAGGCTGTCGTCCGCCGTCCAGCTGGGGTGGCAGCCCCCGCATATCCCTTAGCGCCGTATCACGCAGCGCCGTTGAGGCGGCGTCACGGCCATCCAGGCGCGCATCCCCCATCAGGGCGCGCGGCCCCTCACCCGGCACTATCGGCTTAATCGGCTGATCCATTAACCGCTGGTTCGACACATCGCCCCGACGCCCCAGCACTTGATGAAGCAGGGTATCGATCAGCGGGTTAATGGTACTCACGACGACCTCGGCGCCTGATCGTCATTACCGCCAAGCGCATTGCCTCTGGCCTGTTGAGGCGCATAGGCACGGTGCAGGTTGCGCTGACGTTGAGACACATTGATCAACCGCCCCAACTCATCACGACGGGCAATAAGCTGGCGACGGATCTCCACGTCCTGCTCCAGAATCGCTTCCAGTAGCTCCGCTTTACGCTGCTGCGCAGAAGGCTCGAGCGTCACCGAGGCGTCCAACTCGCGCAGCTTTTCAACCAGCAGGACGTAGTGGGTCCGCTGATCGATCAACTCTGCCCACTGATCATTATCGGCCAATTCGTGCATATACATGACGCTGTCGAGTAGCGCCGCATAGGTATCAATGAGCGTCTGTTGCGCGTCATCTCGCGTCGTGGTGGAAGCCGCCATTAGTGCCTCATGCAGATTGCTGTTGGCCAATTTCGCGCCATGCAGAGGCAATATCCTCAAGCAGTCGCTCGGCTTCATCCAGGCTCGCTTCGTCATTGCGCAAATTCGCTGCCAACAACAGGCGTGCAGTATAGCTATACAATGAGCCTAACTGCTCTGCAATATCGCCGCCTTTCTCGCGGTCGAGTGCCGCCGCCAGGCCATTGTTGACGATATCGAGCGCTTTCGAAATGGACCGCCCCTTTTCAGCTGAGTTACCCGCTTGCATATGGATACGGGCTGCGCGAATAGCGGCTTGTGCGCCATCGAACAGCATAACGATCAGCTGATGGGGATCAGCCGACATCACGCCGCTTTCAACGCCGACCCTTGCATACGCACTGGCCCCTCGGCCATAGGCGGCTGCACCGCGCGAGTATGTCATAGGTAATACTCCTCATCGCGTGGCGACCGGTTGCGGTCAGCCACTAAGCAAATTACTGGCAAGCATATCGCTGTCAACGCCTGCTTTAATGATTATCGGCGAGCGACATAGCGACTTTAATGCTTCAGGGTGTTTTTCTTCCCCAGATATTCGCCCCTTTCTACCAACGTCATCGCTATGTCGATACGGCCACTTCGCCAACCGGACGCCCCAGTTTCTCGACAACATTCCCGCGTATCGTCTCACCCAGGTTATCGCGCATCGGTGCATCCGCTGACGCCGCCAGCTGCACCTCCGTGAGATTACCCCGCTCATCGATGCGCAACACCCACGCCAGTTGCTCACTGGAAAAGCGCACCAGAGCACCAACCGGCAAGGCCTTGAAATGCTCGACATAACGCTTGATCCAATGAGGGTCAAACTGGTGGGAATGGGTCAACAGATGGCGGTAAATTTGCTGCGCAGTTTTCGCAGGACGATCACTTCGGTCGCGCCGCAGCGCTTCCGCGACATCTACAATGGCGCTGGCCTTGGCAAGCTCGTTCAACGATTCTCCCGACACACCGTCCGGGTAGCCGCTACCGTCCATGCGCTCGTTGATACCGCTGATCACAGCCGATGCAACACTCCGAGACAGCCACTGGCAACTATCCAGTCGCTCTAACACCAGCGAAACGTGTTCGCTTAACGTCTGGCGGTGCGTCGCCTCGAAGTGAGACGCTTTGAATAACACCTGCGGCACCAGCGCCTTGCCCAGATCGTGAACCAGGCCGCTGGCCACGACCGCTTTGCGCACATCGCGAGGCATTCCAGCGCCTACCAAATCCAGCAAGTGAACCGCCACGGCGATACCGTGGCGGACCAGCAGCGGCTCGGGCGACAGGCACCGACAAGCGAAAAGCAGCGATTCACGATCCTCCTCATGCAGATCCATTAGCCGGTCGGCGTACAAGGAAAGCTGCCGCGAGTCGATATCACTGCCTTGCTGCAGCGCCAGCATTTGCCCATCCAGGAAGGCGGCAACCTTGACCAGGCGGCGAGCCATTGGCGTGGCATAGCGCTTTACGTCGCGCCGCCCGACATGCTCACCGGCGCCCACACGACCAGCAGGCGAAGTGAACAGCGGCGAAGGCTGGCGCTCATCCTGGTGCTGCTTTGCATAGCGGGACGATTCTCGCTCGATTTCACACACGAAGTACCAGACCTGGCGCTCTTGCTCGGGGCTACAGTCACCAAAATGAAAGCCCACCCGCAGCAAGTTTCGCTCCGGGTCCGGGCGCTGATGGCGAGCCCAGGCCTGAATCGTAAAGTGAGTGCCGTCGGGAAATTCAAAGGCAATATCCAATGGCCCCTCAGCGGTTGCCAGCATGCCGCTTGCCGTCATTGGCAGCTCCAACTGACAACCCTGCTGGGACAGATCGCGCAGCTCGCCGTGGATCGCCTCCTGGCCGGGCATGCTGACGCTGGCAATCACCGGCATGCCGATGCGCAGCTCAGCGCGAAAGGCTTCGCGCCGCTGAAGTACATCCAGATACACGGGATAATCACTGCAGCATAGAAAACGCCCACCAGAGCGACGGGTTTCGGTCAACGAAAGCAAGGGCGTGCGCAACATCTTGCCCTGCGCTTCCCCCACCAGATAAAAAGCTTCTCCCTGCTGAAGACGACCGAGCAGGTAATCTACCGACGAAAGATCCAATACCAGCGTTTCGCCCGGGTGCTGCTCCATCAGCACGACCGGTTCCGGCCGCCCGCCATCACCCTCCAAGCAAAGCGACGCGCCGCCGCTTTCCACCAATGTATCCAACAGCGACGCCACCGCTACCGGGTTTGCGACTCGCTCATACTCTTCCTCAAGGGCCACCATGCTCTCCTCACCTCTCCCATTGCCTCAACGGATTATGCGCAAAGCGCTACACAATACCAGAAGCTGACGACCACGAGGATGCGCCACTCTCCCTCGATGCAAGGTTTCGCTTAGCGACTATGCTAAACAGCGTGACAAAGTTAACTTATCTACCCGTACGGCCCTGTCGCCACTAAAGTTATCGTTAGCAGCGCCGATTATCATAGCGTAGGTATCAGAAGCAAGAGCCCAAAAGCCGCTCCAATAAAGCCTCGTGCCAGGAAAACTTATTAACCAGCGCTGGCCACTAGGGGCAGATACGAAAACAGGGGAATATGAACGATGAATTCATCCAACATTGACGCTATCAACCGCGTTCAGACGGCTCAGCTGAACATCCTGTCGCCGCGACAGCGTCTTGACGACGTATTGGAAAACCTTCCTACGCCTGGAAGCCAGCTCAGCGAGAGCCAACAGGCTGAACCTTCTGCCGGTGAGCTCGTCGAGCCGATCCAGCGCATCAATGAGGTAATGCGAGAGCGGGGAATAGAATTTGAGATCAGCGAAGATACGTCGCGGGTCATCACTCGTGTGGTTGACCGTGATTCGGGTGATGTCATTCGCCAGATTCCCGCCGAGGAAGTCATCCGCATTGCCGAACAGCTACAAGACATGCGCGGCCGGTTCATCTCGCTGGAAGCTTGAACCACTGACACAAAAACCCGCAACTAACAGACCGCAATCAACAGACGTAGCACAAACAGTTAGTGCGATACGGGGTTACACCTGCATGTTCATGACATCGCGGTAGGCGGACACCAGGCGATTACGCACCTGTAACCCCATTTGAGAGGCAACGCTCGCCTTCTGCATATCAATCATGACATCCGCTAATTCGAGGTTAGGGTCTCCTGCCTGAAACGCCTTCGCCTTGTTGTTTGCATCCAGCTTAAGCTGGTTGATGCGTTGAATGGACGCCTGCAGTTCACCACCAAAACTGCCATGCCCTGCCGACTGGACAAGTGCGCCACTTTGCATTGGCTGATTGGCCGCTTGGCTGGCCAACCCCTGCATCTGCTGCAGCGTTGCCTGTATTGCAGGAGTACTCATGATGTCGCCTCGATCAGTGAAATGGCTGAACGCATGAAGCCTATCACCAGTATGACAAAGCTCATACGGACAATTACGTACAAAAAGCCAGGCTTTTCGTTCCTTTATGGTTGCCTAGCCACCGGATAATGGCGTTCATCATAATTACGCCTCATCTTTTCGGCGGATAACCGCAATCGACGGAATTTAGCCTATGCCTTCTATGGTGATGTGCCTGGGCAGCTGCCTGTTTTGCCTGTCCCAAGGGAGGGATTCATGAGCGAAGCGGGTGCTGCGGCGGGCCGTCAGACGAACACCACCACGCCCTCTGCTCGTGATGGCGCTGGTAGTGACAATACGAAAACTTCTTTTACTGACCGCACGCTATCTCAGTTGCGCGGAAATCCCCTTGTCGCCCTTCTGGTGGCCGGCGCCGCAACCATTGCCGTGATCGCCGTCCTCATGATGTGGGCAAGCAGTCCCGACTATCGCGTGCTGTATAACAACCTTGATGAGGCAGACGGCGGCCGCATCATCACCGAACTTGACAGCCGGGGCGTGCCCTATCGTTTCAGCGACAACGGTCAGGCGTTGATGGTTCCCGGTGACCAGGTGCATTCTCTGCGCCTCTACCTTGCTGAGCAGGGCCTTCCGCAGGGAGGCAATGTTGGCCTGGAGCTCATGGACAACCAGGCGTTCGGGATCAGTCAGTTTGCCGAGCAGGTCAATTATCAGCGGGGACTGGAAGGGGAGCTAAGCCGCTCTATTGAGTCACTGGGGCCTGTGGAAGGCGTTCGCGTTCACCTGTCGATGGCCAAGCCATCGGTGTTTATTCGCGACCGAGAGCCTGCGAAAGCGTCGGTGGTACTGACCCTGTTGCCCGGGCGCGTACTTGGCGACGGTCAGGTCAGCGCCATTGTTCACATGGTATCGAGCAGCGTGCCTGAGCTGGCGCCCGAAGATGTCTCCGTGGTCAACCAAAACGGCCGCTTACTGTCGGCAGACGTAGGCGGCAATAATGACCTTGATGGTAGCCAACTGGAGTACCTGGCTGAGGTCGAGCGTTCTTACAAGCAGCGTATCGAGCATATCCTGACGCCGATTCTCGGCGAAGAAAACGTGCGCGCTCAGGTCGCCGCTCAGGTGGACTTCTCCCAGCGGGAGGAAACATCTGAGCGCTATGGCCCCAATCAACCGCCTAACGAAGCCGCCGTTCGCAGCCGCCAATTAAGCCTGTCGTATGACGGTGAAAATCTACTGGGTACTGGGATTCCTGGCGCACTCAGCAACACACCGCCTGGAACAGCCCCCTCCCCCATCAACCAGCCTGACGAGGACGGTGAAGGTGACGAAGACGGCGAAGAAGCCCCTGAAGATGCCCTTCGCAATCTGCAGCAGGACGATGTCGTCAATTACGAAGTTGACCGCAGCATTGAGCACATTCAACACCGGCTGGGTCGCGTTGAGCGCCTGACGGCAGCGGTTGTCGTGAACTACCGTGAAACCATCAACGAAGAAGGTGAGCCAGAGCAGGTTCCGCTCTCGAACGAGGAAGTGCAACAGATCGAGCGCCTGGTGCGCCAGTCGATGGGCTTCTCTGAAGCACGCGGTGATGCCATCGATGTGGTCAACACCCCGTTTGTCGATATGGAAGAGGAGACGGGCGACACGCCGGAGTGGTGGCAACGCCGGGGCACTCTGGAACTCGCCGGGCAATTCGGTCGCTACCTGCTGGTCGCGCTTGCCGCCCTGCTGCTGTACCTGCTGATTCTAAGGCCGCTTATCAAGCGCTATACCGAATCGCCTGTCATGGCGACAGCCGCACCTGGTGCGGGCGTTCAGGCCAGGGTTGGGGATGATGAAGATGAGTCAGTAGAAGGCGAAGAAGACGCCGACGAGACGTACCAAAAGCCGAAACGCCGACGCAAGACATCGCTGTACGAGCACAACCTCAACGACCTGCGTGAAATGGCACAAGAGGACCCCCGCATGGTAGCGATGATCGTGCGCAGCTGGATGAATGCCAATGAGTGATGTAGTTGCCAAGATGGGGGGGGCTCGCAAGAGCGCCATCCTGTTGCTCGCCCTGGACGAGGACAGCGCCGCTGAAGTGTTCAAGTACATGAACGCGTCAGAGGTCCAGGAAATCAGCATGGAAATGACCCGTCTTCATCAGGTCTCCCATGAGGACATGAAGGCGGTGCTCGAAGCCTTCCACAAGGAGACGGAAGAGTTTGTCGCGCTCAACCTCAACTCCAGCGAGCATATTCGCTCGGTGCTTACCAAGGCGCTGGGCAGTGATCGCGCCTCCAGTCTGATTGAAGACATCCTGGAAAGCAGCGCCGAAACATCCGGGATCGACTCGCTCAACCTGATGGAAGCGTCGATGGTCGCCGAACTCATCCGCGATGAGCACCCGCAGATCATTGCCACCATCCTGGTCCATCTGGATCGTCACCAGGCGTCAGATGTGCTTGAGCTCTTTGAAGAGAAACAGCGCAACGACGTGGTGTTGCGTATCGCCACCTTCAGCGGCGTTCAGCCGGCAGCCCTGCAGGAATTGACCGAGGTGCTGTCCGGCATGCTCGACGGCCAGAACCTCAAGCGCAGCAAGATGGGTGGCGTGAGAACGGCAGCAGAGATTCTCAACCTGATGAATTCGTCGCAGGAAGAAACCGCCATCGAGACCGTACGCTCGCACAGCGAAGATCTGGCGCAAAAGATTATCGACGAGATGTTCCTGTTCGAGAACCTGCTCGACCTGGACAACCGCGCCATCCAGATGGTCCTGCAGGAAGTCGAGACCAATTCGCTGGTGATTGCCCTCAAAGGTGCCCAGGACGCCCTGGTGGACAAGTTCCTGCGCAACATGTCCCAACGCGCTGCCGACCTGGTCCGCGAGGACATGGAAGCCCGCGGCCCCATTCGCGTGTCTCAGGTTGAAGCCGAGCAGAAGACGGTTCTCCAGGTAGTGCGCCGCCTGGCGGATTCGGGCGAAATCGTCCTGGCAGGAGGAGATGACGAGTATGTCTGAGACCCAATCGCCGCAGTTCGATCGTCACCACCAGTGGCGGCGCTGGCAGATGGATGAGCTCCTGCGCCCGGCCGGTACTGGCGAAAATGAGGCCTCAGCGCCTACATCGTCCCACCAGCGCAAGATCGACGCCGCACAGAAGGCCGCCAGGGAGGCTCAGCGTCGAGAAGAGCAGGCGCGCCAGGAAGAATACAACAAGCTACGCGAGCAAGCCGAGGCGGACGGTTATCAAGCGGGCCTCGCCCGCGGTCATGAAGAGGGCTTTGCAAAAGGGCTTGAGGAAGGCCGCCAGCAGGCCGAACAGGAACTCGCTCAGCAAACAAAAGACACCTTGGCGCCGCTTGGCAACCTTGCCAAGCAGTTTTCGGACGCACTCACGCAAATTGACGACGCCATTGCCCATGACCTGGTGGCGTTGGCCACCACAACAGGCAAGCAGCTGGCTGCCGAGGCGCTGAATGAAACGCCCGAACGTATTTTGACACTGGTTCGCGAGCTACTGCATACCGACCCACCGCTTGTCGGCCAACAGCGGCTGTGGTTAAACCCCGATGACCACGCGATTGTCGAAGAATATCTCGGGGCTGAGCTAGAAGCCGCCAACTGGAAACTCCAGCCTGATGATCAACTGGCCCGGGGCGGCTGCCGTGTGACCAGCGCCCAGGGCGAGCTCGATGCCACCTTCGAGAGCCGCTGGCAAGCCGTGCAAGCCCAGGAACGCAAGCGCCAATCTCATTCATCCAAGTCGTCGACGTCATAGGGGCTGACATGACCACTTCGTGCCCTCACCAATTCCGCTGGCAAAAAGCCATCCGCCGCACCACGCAGCGGGTCAGTGCGTTGCCGCGGGTGGGCACCAGTGGTCGCGTCGTGCGGGCAACCGGCATGGTCGTTGAAGTCGTCGGGCTGCGCGTCGCAGTCGGCAGCGCTTGCAGAATCGAGCTGCCCAAAAGCGATGTCCATCATGATCAAGCTTATGCCGAAGCCGAAGTCGTGGGGTTCGCTGGTGATAAGCTCTACCTGATGCCCCTTGAGCAAATCTCGGGCCTGATGCCCGGTGCCCGCGTATCACCGCTGAGCGACGGAAGCGGCCACAGTGCAAGGCGCTTCCCCATCGGCGAGGAACTGCTGGGTCGCGTACTTGACGGCAACGGCAATCCACTCGATGACCGTGAGCACCTGGACGACACTCCCCGAGCAACCCTGGATACGCCACCGCTTAACCCGCTATCCCGGGCGCCCATCGAGTCCCAGATTGATGTCGGCATCCGCTCGATTAACGCCCTACTGAGCGTCGGCCGGGGTCAGCGCATGGGGCTTTTCGCGGGTTCAGGGGTCGGCAAATCGGTGCTGTTGGGAATGATGGCACGCTACACCAAGGCAGATGTCATTGTGGTAGGTCTTATCGGCGAACGTGGCCGTGAAGTACAGGATTTCATCGACAACATTCTTGGCCCCGAAGGTCGGCGTCGTGCCGTGGTCGTCGCCGCACCGGCCGATACGTCCCCTCTGCAACGCCTCCAGGGAGCTGCCTACGCCACGCGGCTGGCCGAAGGGTTTCGCGATGAAGGCCGCGATGTTCTGCTGATCATGGATTCCTTGACGCGCTTTGCCATGGCCCAGCGCGAGATTGCCCTGGCCATTGGCGAACCCCCGGCCACCAAAGGGTATCCACCATCGGTATTCGCCAAGCTGCCTAGCCTGGTTGAGCGCGCAGGTAATGCAGAACGGGGGGGCGGCTCGATTACCGCGTTTTACACTGTCTTGACCGAGGGTGACGATCAGCAGGACCCGATCGCGGATTCCGCCCGGGCGATTCTCGATGGGCATATTGTTCTCTCGCGTACATTAGCCGAAGCGGGACACTACCCGGCTATCGATATTGAAGCCTCCATCAGCCGCGCAATGACCGCGATCACCGACGAAGCCCAGCAGCGCCAGTCACGTGTCTTCAAGCAGTATTTCTCGCGTTACCAGCGTAATCGCGACCTGATTAGCGTCGGGGCCTACTCACCTGGTCACGACCCGCAGCTCGATGAGGCAGTGAAGCGTTTTCCCGAGCTTGAGCACTTTTTGCAGCAGAACATTAACGAAAGCGCCACCATCGACGCTTCCCGACAAGCCCTGAATGCCTTGGTAGGAGACTCAGCATGAGCCGAACGCAGCTGGAGATGCTTGCCGATCTAGCCCGCGAAGCCCGCGACCAGGCGGGTATTGCCCTGGCTCAGGAGCGGCAGGGAGAGCAGCAGACAACCGCTCAATTGAATTCGCTCAAGCGCTACCGCGCAGAGTACGCCGAGCGTTTGCAACGGGCGATGCGCGACGGCATTGACCCGGCTACCATGTACAACTACCAGCAATTTCTGGGATCACTGGATGCGGCGCTGGAGCGCGCTCGCCATACGCTCGCGGCACAGCAAAAGCGAGTGGAAAAACGTCAACAACATTGGCAACAAGAGCAGCGCAAACTGTCTTCCTACGATACACTGACCTCACGACGGCTAGTAGAAGAACACCGACGCCTTGAGCGTCATGAACAGAAAACCAATGACGACTTGGTGACTAGCCGTTTGGCTCGCCAACGTAATGAGACGCCGCAGTAGCGGTGCCAGGGAACTGAGCATGAATATTCACCAGTTGCTATCAACGACGCAAGGTCAAGCGACCAGCAGCCAGCAAGGCAGCACGGCAACGGCTGACAGTGCGCGTGGCTTCTTTCAACAGGCGCTTTCCCAGGCCTCGGCTTCGCCTCACCAGCGCCTTGCCAGTACACAGGTGGCCTCGCCTTTAAATCAGGCAGGCAACAGCCCCATGGACAATGGTCAGCCGACGGAAGCAGCATCGTTGTCGACGTGGCTGGAATCGCTTGGTCTAGATATTAGCCCCGAAGCCCTCGAAGCATTGGTGGCACGCTTTAGCTCCGATGGCGGCAAATCAATGCCTGAGGAAATGCCCCGTCTTGAAGCTTCCGAGAGCCTGGAAAATGCCACGCTTGATGAAATTGCCCAGCGCCTCGCGCTCATGGCAAGCTTCAGCGATACCGCCAGCGAGTCCCAGCAGTTCCCCGGCAACGAGGAGGCGATGCCGACCGCCACAGAACTTGCCGAGCAGCTGGGCATTGAGGAAGGTGATGCAGAGCAGTTGGTGAGCCTGCTCAGTGCCTTTGCTGCCTCTCAGAGCCAGACAGCCAACACGACCGATACCCGGCCATCCGGTGCATCGCGAGGACTGGGTGATATCGCACAGGCACTAGGTGCTTCGCCTCAAACGGCTGATGCGAGCAAGGCCCCGCGAGCGGAGAGCCTATTAAGCCAGATCGACGCACGGTCGGCCTCTCGTCAGGGTCCAGATAACTGGGTGAATGCGCTCGATACATCAGGACGCGCGGCTGACGGGTCTGCCAAAGCCAACCTGGTTCTGCCCACGACATCCTCGGAAACACTGCTCAACACCCTGTCGGCGAATAACGCTGGGCAGGGCAACGGTCAGGCCTCCGCACAAGTAGCCGGCGGTCAGCCAACACCGACGACCACCCAGGGTAGCGCTGCCAACCCGGCACCTGCCACGATCAACACCCCGGTGACCAGTCCCGCCTGGCCACAACAATTAGGTCAGCAGCTCGTCCAGTTCGCCCAGCGAGGGGGAGACCAGCTTGTGCAGATGCAACTGCATCCCGCCGAGTTGGGCGCGCTTTCCATCTCCTTGAAGTTTGGCGAACAAGGCGCTCAGGCGCACTTCTTGTCCAGCCACGCCCAGGTACGCCAGGTCATTGAACAGGCTATCCCTCAGTTGCGTGAGGCGCTCGCAGAACAAGGCATTTCGCTTAGCGAAACCTCGGTTGGCGAGCAGCGCGAATCCAGCGATCAGGGCCTTGCACAGCAGCAGTCCGGGTCAGGCAGCCAAGCTGGCATTGAAGGTGGAGAAGAAGGTAGCAGTGTAGCGCCGACGCCGCTCAACGCGCCTATCACACTTGATGGCAGGGTTGATCTTTACGCTTAACCGATAACCCGTTGACAACACATTTTCCATCGCCTTTCACTTGGCGCCTGGAAGCTAAGCCAAAAGATAGGCTCGCCAAGCGAGCCTGTTCATTTCATCACTAGCATGCGCTTTAGGCATAATGCCACATTAACGCCACGCATGGAGATTACGGGAACGACCAATGGCTGAATCTAGCGGCGGACCAAAGAAATTACTCTGGGTCATGATCATTTTAGTTCTGCTCTCGTCTGCCGGTGCGGCAGCCGCCATTTATATGGTGCTGGAGCAGGGCGACGGCAATAATCAGGAAGACACTGCCGAGCAGGTTGTCGAGTCAAAGCCACCGGTGTTCCTTACCATCGAGCCCTTCACCGTCAACCTGGCCGATGACCGTCATGGAACACGCTTGTTATATACGGGCATTACACTGCGTGTTGAAGATGAAGCTACCCGGGAGTTACTGGAAACCCATATGCCCCAGGTACGCAGTAGGCTGCTTACAGTGCTATCGGGTCAGGAGGCAGGCCAACTGACATCCTCAGAAGGCAAACAGCAACTAGCCTCCGCCATCAATGAAAGGCTAAGCGAGCCTTTCGACGAGAACCAGCCACCGCCTGAACTGCGCGAAGTGCTGTTTACTGAATTCATTGTGCAATAATTTCGGGAACTGGAGCCGTTCATGTCGCAGGACGATCTACTGTCCCAGGAAGAAATTGACGCCCTGCTCAAAGGGGTCAGTGGTGATGATGAGTCATCGGCTTCCTCGGCCCAGTCGCAGGATGAATCCAAGATACGGCCTTACGATCCATCCACGCAGCATCGCGTTATTCGCGAGCGACTGCATGCCCTGGACTTCATTAATGAGCGCTTCGCACGTTACTTCCGTACGGGCTTATTCAATTTGCTTCGGCGCAGCGCTGACATAACGGTTGAATCGGTTCGTTACCAGAGCTTTAGCGATTTTTCGCGCAATGTGCCTGTGCCGACCAATCTGAACATCGTCTCGATGCGCCCATTGCGTGGCTCTGGCTTGATCGTATTTCCGCCTAATCTGGTATTCATGGTGGTCGACAACCTGTTTGGCGGCGATGGACGTTTTGTCACCAAATCGGACGGGCGCGAGTTCACCAATACCGAACAACGCATCATCCACCGGCTGCTAGGCTTGGCCATTGATGCCTATCAGGAAGCCTGGAAAGTCGTTTATCCGCTGGAAATCAGCTTCTTGCGCTCGGAAGTGCAGTCAAAATTTGCCAACATCACCAACTCACCCAATGAAATCGTGGTGAATACGAAGTTCAATATCGAGGTGGGCAACCTGTCGAGCAACTTTCAGGTCTGCATGCCTTACGCCATGATCGAACCGCTCCGCGATCTTTTGGCGAACCCGATCAACGACAGTAACCACGACCAGGACGGCACCTGGTCGCGCCGGATGGCAAGTGAGTTGCGCCAGTCAGAAATCGAGTTAGTGGCTGAGTTTGCACAAATACCCAGCCGTATCTCCCATGTGATGGGACTCAAGAAAGGCGACGTACTACCGTTGGAAATTCCCTCTACGGTTACCGCCAACGTTGATGGCGTACCCGTGATGGAGTGTGAGTACGGTAGCCAGCGCCAGCAGCGTGCCTTGCGTGTCAAGCGCTTGATTGATCACGCCGCCATGAACAATGTACCGTCCAGCGACTTCGCCAAAGGGTCGACGCGACAGAAAGCCAAGGAATCTAAAGCATGACGGATCCTAATAAACCCGATCAGAACATCTCTGACGACGACTGGGCATCTGCCATGTCGGAACAAGAGCAGGAAGAAACCGCCGCCTCATCCGAGGCCGCTGATGGCGAGGATGAAGATCCCTGGGCAGCGGCGTTGGCAGAGCAGCAAGCCGTCGAAGAAGAAGCGTCAGCAGAAGATGAAAACGCAGCCGATGAAGCGCCCGCAAGCGAAGCCAAGGCGGCCAGCGACGATGTTTTCCGCCCGCTGACCCAGGAAGGTGGTACCACGCCCTCGCGTGATCTCGAGATGATCATGGATATTCCGGTCAAGCTGACCGTTGAGCTGGGGCGCACGAAGCTGACCATCAAACAGCTGCTTGAACTGGCACAAGGGTCGGTAATCGAACTCGATGGACTCGCCGGTGAGCCAATGGATATCCTGATTAACGGCTACTTGGTTGCTCAAGGGGAAGTCGTTGTCATCGAGGACAAGTATGGTATCCGTATCACCGAAATCATTACGCCCTCTGAGCGCATTCACAAATTGAACCGATGAGCAGTGAAACCGCTTCAACACAAGATGGGGCGCTCGACGCACTAAGTAGCGGTGGAGATTCCCTGATTGGCATGGCCATGCTGGGCAAGACGGCAGCGGCGCTGGCGCTGGTCATTGCGATCATATTGCTGTGTACTGCATTGCTCAAGCGCCTCGGCAACGCCAAACGCTCTGGCGGACAGCTTCAGGTGATTAGCAGTATCGGGGTGGGTAATCGTGAACGCGTGGTCATCGTGCAGGTTGAGGATACGTGGTTGGTGTTAGGCGTTGGCAGTGGGCGAATTAGCAAATTGCATGAGCGACCGGCACCTGCCACACCGCCAACTGAGACGCATCAGGCACCATCCAGCTTTGCTAAACGATTTTCCCAGGCGCTCGCCCACAATGTCACCCAAAAGCGCCGGGGCCAGACGCCCTCACCTACCTCTGAAACAGATCGAACCCCATGAGGATTGAAACCTTGCGTCAGCCGCATTATCAGCGGTGGCGGTGGCTCATTGTTGTTGGCTTACTGCTGTGTCTCCTCCCAGTCATCGGTTATGCGCAGGAGCTGCCCGGAATCACGACCCAGCCGCTTGAAGATGGCGGCCAGCAATGGTCAGTTTCGCTGCAGACGCTGTTATTTCTGAGCTCACTGGCGTTTCTGCCCTCCATGCTGCTGATGATGACCAGCTTTACACGCATCATCATTGTGCTCAGTTTGCTGCGAACCGCCATGGGCACCCAGGCGACACCCCCCAACCAAGTACTGCTGGGCATCGCGCTGTTCTTGACGTTTTTCATCATGTCGCCGGTGTTGGCCCAGGTTTATGACACTGCCTGGGTGCCGTTAAGCGAAGAAACCATCAACTTTGAAGAGTTCTTGCGCTTGGCACAGGTGCCGTTTCGTGAGTTCATGCTGGCCCAGACCCGCGAACCCGACCTGGCGCTCTTCGTTCGCCTGGCGGATGTCGGTCCCATGCAGGGGCCTGATGATTTACCAATGCGCGTTTTACTGCCTGCGTTCGTTACCAGCGAGCTGAAAACCGCTTTCCAAATCGGCTTTACGATTTTCATCCCTTTCCTGATTATCGATCTGGTCGTCGCAAGTACATTGATGGCCCTGGGCATGATGATGGTTCCGCCGATCACCATTTCGTTGCCATTCAAGCTTATGCTGTTTGTTCTGGTCGATGGCTGGCAGCTGATTGTCGGGTCGTTGGCTGAAAGCTTCTACATGATATAGCCGTCATTACGACGTTGGAGGCCGAATGACCCCTGAAATGGTCATGACGATTGCGTATCAAGGCATGCGGGTAACGCTGTTTCTCGCGGGCCCCATGTTGCTTGCCGCCCTGTTTACCGGCTTGATCATCAGCCTGTTCCAAGCCGCGACGCAAATCAATGAGATGACGCTGACGTTCATTCCCAAAATTCTGGCCGTCTTTGCCGTCCTGGTGCTGGCGGGTCCATGGCTTCTTGGGCTAATCACCGATTTTACCCATCGCTTATTCACTAATATCCCCAGTATGGTGATGTAAGCCAATGGTTGAGGTCACCTTTGCCCAGCTACAGGCATGGCTGGTGGCGTTTATCTGGCCGTTCGCCCGCATTACCGCCTTCATGGCGGCTTCGCCTCTGTGGGGACATTCCAGTGTCCCCAACCAGGCCAAGGTGAGCCTCGCCGCGGTTGTCGCGGTAGTGATCGCTCCGGTTCTGCCTCCCATGCCCGACGTGCCCCTGATGTCCTGGGCGGGCGCAGGTATCATGGTTGAGCAGGTCCTGATTGGCATCGCTATCGGCTTGGTCATGCACATTGTATTCGCCGTGGTTCAAGCTGCCGGGGAATTTATTGGCCTGCAGATGGGATTGGCATTCGCCAGCTTTTTTGATGCGGCCAGTGGTACCAACATCATGGTGTTATCGCGGATTCTATATATGGTCACGCTGTTGATGTTTCTCGCTCTGAATGGCCATCTGATGGTGCTGGAAACGCTGGTGATGAGCTTTCAGAGTCTGCCCATTGGCATCGGCACGCTTAACCCCAACGCCTTCGAGCTGATGGCCCGCTATGCGGGCACCATATTTGCCTCGGGGATGCTGCTGGCCTTGCCACTGGTCGGCTCGCTGCTGGTCATTAATCTGGCGCTGGGGATTCTGAACCGTTCTGCCCCACAACTGACGGTGTTCAATATCGGTTTCCCGACGTCATTAACGGTAGGCCTTCTGCTGATGATGGTGCTGATGACAGATCTTGAACGCTTTTTACAACGCCTGTTCAGCCAGGGGATAGACTTCATGCAGGGATTGATCGATACCCTGGCGCCGTTATCTTGAGCTTTCTGCGAAAAGGGTTGGCACCATGTTAAAAGCCCTTTGCCATGGGCAAAGGGCTTTTAAAGTATCGGAACAATGTCCCTTAATTAGCAGGGCTAACCGTTACAGGTAATCAAACAGCGACATACCCTTCACATCAACGAAGGCTTTTTGAGAAGCCTGCAGGCCTACCTGGCGCAAACTGTACTCGGAAATGGCCTCGTTATAATCGAGGTCGACCAGATCCGACAGTGTCTGTTCGTAGTTGAGGCTACGGTTACTGCCCACCGCGTCAATCACATCGAGTTCGTTGAGGCGTGCACCTGCTGATGCGCGCACCGTGAGAACGTTATCCAGCGCATTGTCCAGGTCACGCATCGAGGTATTGAGCGTGTTGCGCAAATCAGCTTTATCGGCGTCGGTCTCAACGGGGTTTTCCAATACGCGGATAGCTTCTTCCATGGTGCGGAACAGGTTCGGTTCGCGTTGGTCGCTCCCTGCTTGAGCTACCAGGATTTCATCACCCACCTCTGGCTCGCCTTTCAGGTCAACATTAACCCCGCCGAAAGAAACAGTTATACCCGGAATGTAGGCTTGATCGGTAAAATCACCATTATTATCTGGATCGTATGCAACCCAGTTTTCGGTGCCCTCATCATAGGTCTCGATGCTATAGGTAGGGTTATTGCCAGCATCCTCATCGAACTGAATGCGGTAGCTATCACCATAGCCTTCGTCATTGACATCGCTGACCTGCGGACCGCCAAAAGTCACACTGCCAGCGTTATCGCTATCCGCTTCAGCCACGTAGCCTGCACTGCTGGGTACGCTTTTGAAAATTGATTCACCATTTTCAGTGACCGGCATCAGGCGTGATGCATCGACGCGCTGTTCACGCGTATTGCTGTCGCCTTTATATTCCACATTGCCACCGGCATTTTTGACAAATGGCGGGTTGCTATCATTATAGCCGCCGAACAGATAGCGCCCGTTACCGTCGGTGGCATTGGCCTGGCCCAGCATGGTCTCGTAGACGCCTTTCAGTTCACTGGCAATCGAATCACGATCGACATTGCTGAGTGTGTCGCTGGAAGCCTGGACAAGCAATGTCTTGGCACTGGTAACGGCATCGCTGACGCTGTTGAGGATGCTTTCCGTCTGGGCAAGCGAGTTACGCGCCGAGGTGCGGGCATCCGCATACTGCTCGGTGACCGCCTTGGCCTGGTCAACACCGACGGCGCGGGAGGCGGCCTGAGGATCGTCCGAGGGGTTCACAACGCGACGGCCACTGGCAATCTGCTGGCTGACTTTCAAAAAATCGCTTTGCTGGCGATTCATTGACGCCGTGCTTTGGTCAAACATGGTAACGCTGCTAATACGCATGGCTGTTTATCCTCGAATTAACCGCGCAAATTCAAAATGGTGTCCATTATCGTGCCGGCCGTGTCAATAACACGGGCGTTGGCCTGATAGAACTGCTGGTAGCGAATCAAGTTGGCGGCTTCCTCATCCAGATTGACCCCGGACTCGGACTGCTGCACTGCGGTTAACTGGTCGGTCAGCCCCTGCCGTGCGTCCAGGTTCACCTCAGTAATATTGGTACGATTACCCACATCGCTGACCATCGACCCATAGGCACCGCTCACCGTGGCGCTGCCGCCGACAACTTCCTGACTTTGCAGGTCCTGCATGGCCAGGGCATTGCGGTTGTCGCCGGTATTGGCGTCGCTTAGGCTAATCGCGAATGTTGCGGTTTCACCGGCCTCGGGCAGTTGGTTAAGCGTGAACGCAACCCCGTCAATCTCGATGCGGTCGCCTTCAGCCAAGGTGTCAGTCCCTGAATTGAAAGCCTCGCCATT
The DNA here is from genome assembly GCF_001663515.1 of Halomonas sp. G11. Classification (NCBI taxonomy): domain Bacteria; kingdom Pseudomonadati; phylum Pseudomonadota; class Gammaproteobacteria; order Oceanospirillales; family Halomonadaceae; genus Halomonas; species Halomonas sp. G11. The sequence continues at coordinate 11,860 of NZ_LYXG01000016.1, read as the reverse complement.
AACCGTCAGCGTCGCTGTCGCTGGCGCAATACCGCTGACAGTACCTGTATCGTCAACGTCAAAGGCATAGTCATCTTCAACTGATAAAGCACCGTCGGCCATGCTGACGTCGCCAATATCCAGGTCGCCTTCAAACTCGGCGAAGCTGCCCGCCGCAATCTTGTCAAGATCGCTGATATTGGCTTCCATACCGGCACCGGCACGGCGTACCGGCTGGATTTCAAACTGATCTCCCTCGGCGACAGACGTTCCGCTGTTAAACGAAAGCGTCACGCCGCCAAAGGTAATTTCCCCCGAACCGGTGGTAGCATCCCAATTGGATTGATCCACATAGGTGGGACTGTCAGGATCCGCGCTATCCAGCACTTGGCCGTTGTCGTTTCGCGTCACGACAGGCTCAAGGCTTGCGTCAAACGAGACGGTATAGTCCGTGGCACGCAGCCTGTCGGCCGTCTGCAGATCAAAATCTGCCGACGACAGCAGGTCAGGGTTGCTGTTGCTTTCGTACCCGTAGCCCTGGGGCGAACGAATGTTGAATAAATCCCCGCCCTGGTCGCCGTTAAGATCAACCCCTTGACGATGCTGATCGTTGACGGCCATGGAAAGCGAAGCAGCCAGCTGACCGATCTGGTTCTGGGTCTTGTCCAGGGTTTCCTGGCGGAAGTTCATTAATCCGCCAAGAGAGCCGCCCGTCACTGTGTCTTCATCCAACTGCGAAAGATTACCACCGCCATCACGGTAGCCAATGACGGTCCGCTGGGGATCATAGTCGGCTTCCATGGTTTCCAGTTGAAAAGAATTGGTGCCGGTAACCAATGGCTGGCCATTGGGTAAGCTGACGTTGTAGGTTTTGCCATCCTGAATATTCAGACGCAGATCCATTCGCTCGTTAAGATCCGACACCAGCTTGTCACGCTGATTGAGCAGGCTGTTGGGCGCTTCGCCAGTACGGGCACGGGCAAGCGCAATTTCTTTGTTGAGCCCGGCAATTTGCTCGGTGGTGTTATTGATCTGGGTGACTTCGTCCTTCAGTTGGCTATTGATATTGCTCTGCATATCCTGCAGATAGCTGTCGAACGAGCGGAACTGTGCGCTGAGCGTTTCAACGTTGCCCAGCACGCCCTGGCGAGCAGCGGGGTCAGACGGCGCGCTGGCCAGGTCTTCCATCGACGAGAAGAAGTTCTGCATCAACGGGGATAGACCCGCCTCGCGGTCGGCCAGCAGGTTATCGATCTGGCTGACCTGATTGTAGTAGGTCTCCAGGGCACTCGACTGGGTCTTGGCACTGTTGAGCTGTTCCGCCACGTATTGATTGAACTGGCGTTCGATATCGTTGACCTGAACACCTGATGTCCTCGCGCTGCTCTCACCCAGTTTGGTGATTTCACGGTTGTAACCAGGGGTGTACACGTTGCTGATATTGTTGCTGGTCGTGTTCAGCGCGTTTTGCGCCGCGTTCAAGCCGCTTAGCCCAACAGAAAACATGCTCATGGTTCGATTCCTTTAGCCGATATTTCTATGATCGGCAACGCGGTACAAAACTTGAATGATGATCTAACGCGAATCTGCCAGGAAGTCACCGGCATCCGGCATCGGGCCCAGGGTGTCCATCACGCTCACCAGCTTTTCAGCATAGCGTGGGTCAGTGGCATAACCGCCACGCTGCAACTCAAGCGCTGCCAGTTCGGCTGACGGGGCCTGTGTCACGCCCGCGTAGCGAGGGTTGTTGCCAATCAGGTTGGCATAATCGGTAAACGCATGTTCATAGGAATCATAGACACGGAAGGTATCGACGATTTTCTGACGACGGCCGTCTATGTATTCGTGCGTTACCACGTCAGTCGTATCGCCATCCCAGTGTTCACCGGCCTTGATGCCAAAGACGTTATGACTATTCCTGCCAGTCTGAGTGGCAATTTCATGTTGTCCCCAGCCTGTTTCCAGCGCGGCTTGAGCCAGGATCAATTCAGCGGGAACGCCAGTGGTACGGCTAGCGGCCTGAGCCGAAGGTGCCAATGTGTTCATAAACTGATCAACGTGGGTCATTTGCCCAGTCGCTTGACGCTGATTGTCAGGCTGCGCAGGGGCTACTTCCCCTAACTGGCCCTGACGCACAGCATCCAACTCAGCCAAGAAGTTGCTTTCCGAATTCGCCTCTGGAACGCGCTCGTCACCAGGGTTAAGCGGGCTATCCAAAACCCGTGGCGTACCTCTTGGAATACCCGCGATCAATGCCTGCATTTGTTGGTCACCGGAGGAGGACGCTCCTTCCCCTTTCGCTACCAAGCCTTCCCGCTCCAGTTGCTGAACAAGTGCATCCGCAAGACCAACACCTCGAGACGCAATCACCTGTGACCATTGCTGGTCCAGCATCTTTTGGTAGCTATCAGTCGCGCTACTGTCCATCAGGCCAGATGATGGAATCGCATCGCGCATGCTTTTCATCATCATCTGCACGAACAGGGCTTCGAACTGTTGAGCCGCTGACTGCACACCGGCTTCCGGATCGACCTTGGCCGTGTGCTGCATCCGCTGAAAGCCCTGTACATCAAGCGCAAATTGACTGCTCATATCAGTGGCATTCATCAGATGATCTCCAATTCTGCACGTAGCGAGCCCGAGGCCCTTAACGCTTCAAGAATCGACATCAAGTCCTGGGGGGTAGCGCCAAGGGCATTGAGCGCATTGACAACTTCGTTCAAGTCGGCACCTTCCACTACCTGCAGATAGGCTTCCTGCTGCTCGATATCGATGTCGGTGTCTGGCACTACTGCTGTTTCCCCTTCACCGAAGGGATTGGGCTGGCTGACCCCGAACTGGGTATCGATCATAATGGACAGATTGCCGTGGGCGACCGCCGCCTCGCGCAGCGTCACGGCGCTGTTCATCACCACCGAGCCGGTACGCGCATTGAGGACGACACGCGCTGGCGCCTCCATCGGGGTAACGTTAACGTTCTCAACCCGGGCCATAAAGTTGACGCGCTCATTATCGTCGACTGGACCGTCAAGGGCGATCACCCGACCATTGCGGCCATAGGCTACCGACCGACCAAATTCGTTATTGATGGCGGTCACCATGCGCTGGACGGTGCCAAAATCAGCGTCATCCAGCTGTAGCTCCAGCGTGCCGCCATTACTTCCCAGGTTAAGAGGCACTTCCTTCTCAACCAGACCGCCGTTGGGAATTCTGCCCGTTGCCTGCTGGTTAATCTGTACGCTACTTCCCCCGGCTTGTGCCCCCGCACCGCCAACCAGCATATTGCCCTGGGCAATGGCATAGGTATCGCCATCGGCGCCTTTCATGGGCGTCATCAAGAGGGTGCCGCCGCGCAGACTCCGCGCGTTGGCAATGGACGAAACCACGACATCAAGCCGCTGACCCGGGCGGGAAAACGGCGGCAGGTCGGCTGTCACCATTACTGCGGCAACGTTACGCAGTTGCAAATTGGTGCCAGAGGGAACCGTCACGCCCAATTGCGACAGCATGTTGGTCAAACTCTGGCTGGTAAACGGCGCCTGGGTCGTCTGATCGCCGGTGTTATCCAACCCGACCACCAGCCCATAACCCACCAACTGGTTATCCCGCACACCGGCGAAGCTCGCCAGTTCGCGAATACGCTCTGCTTGAACAGGCATGGCCAAAAGGCAAACCAGCCCCATGATACCAAGTTGCCAGATCCGTTTTCCCAGCGCGTGAGGCGTTATACGTTGCATGTGATTGACCCGCATATTGTCGACCGTCGTGTCAGGCGCGATTAGAAAGGCGAAACGTTGAGGAAGAAGCGCTGCAGCCAGCCCATGTGTTGCGCTTCGTTAATGTAACCATCCCCCACATACTCAATCCGCGCGTCGGCGACCTGGGTGGAAGGAACGGTATTTTGCCCGCTGACCGTGCGAGGGTTCACTACGCCCGAGAAGCGAATAAACTCGGTACCCTGATTGATGGCAATCTGTTTCTCACCGCGGACGCGCAGGTTACCGTTGTTCATTACCTCAAGAACCGAGACGGTAATGGTGCCCGTAAACGAGTTATTGGCCTGAGAGCCTCCTCCGCCTGAAAAGTCGCTTTCACCATCAATCTCAAAACCATACTCGGCCAGTGTTTCCAGGGCATCCGGTAGTGCACCAAACTCCAGACTCGCACTGCCATCACGATCGGCATTGGACGCCGAGTTTTTGCTTGCACTGACCTCTTCATCGAGAATAATGGTCAGAATATCGCCAACGGACCTTGGGCGGCGGTCTTCAAATAACGGCTGGTACCCCCGCCGTGCCTGGTAGATAGAGCCATTGGGAGTCGGCGGGGGGCGATCGGCAATATTGATCTGTTCCTGTTCGCCCACCACCGACGCCCTTGGGATTTGGGCACAGCCAGCGACCACCAGCAGAAAAAATGCCAGCCCTGCCAGCGCAATGCTTCGCAAACTACAATGTCGTTCCAGCATGAACCAACCTGTCAGTAAACGTCGTTACAGCTGACCCAAACGCGCCAACATTTCATCGCTGGTCGAAACGGCCTGGCTATTGATTTCGTAAGCCCGCTGGGTCTGGATCATGTTGACCATTTCTTCGACCACATTGACGTTCGACGTCTCTACGTAACCTTGAAACAGGCGCCCCGCGCCATTCATGCCCGGCATATTCTGGTTAGGGACACCGGAAGACCCCGTTTCCTGGTAGAGGTTGCCGCCCATGCTTTGCAGACCAGCGGGATTAATGAAGGTGGCAACGTTAATCTGGCCGATCTCATTTGCCTGGTTGTCACCGGGCTGGCGTACGCTGACCGTACCGTCTTCACCCACGCTGACCGAGAGCGCGTTTTCTGGAATGAAAATCGCCGGCTCAATGGGGTAACCATTGGCCGTGACCATCTGGCCGTTTTCATTCAACTGAAAGCTACCATCACGTGTATAGGCTGTGTTCCCATCGGGCAAAAGCACCTGGAAGAAGCCATCCCCGTTGATCGCCAGATCGCGGGAGTTTTCGGTTTGTTCCAGGCCGCCCTGAGTGTGCAAGCGCTCTGTGGCAACCGCACGCACACCGGTACCCACCTGCATGCCAGAGGGCAGGCGATCCTGCACATTATTCTGTGCCCCGGGCTGACGCATGTTCTGGTATAGAAGATCTTCAAATACCGGGCGTGAGCGCTTGAAGCCATTAGTGCTGACGTTGGCCAGGTTATTGGAAATCACATCCAGCTTGGTCTGCTGGGATTCCAAACCGGTTTTGGCCGTCCACAAAGACGAAATCATAAAAATATCCTCTTGGCTGACAAGGGTTTATCAGCCCTGAATCGATAACATGCTGTTGGCGCGCTGTGCGTTTTCGTCCGCCGAGCTCAGCATTTTCATTTGCATATCGTAGCGGCGCGCCGCGTCAATCATTGTCACCATGGCGTCAACCGCGCTGACGTTACTACCTTCCAGTGCGCCACTGACCAGCGTCGCGTCTTCATCGGCCGCTAGTGCCCCAGGCTCGCCTTCTTCATTCGGGGGAGCGCGGAAGAGTCCGTCTTCACCACGGGTGAGCTCGCCCTCTTCTGGCGTCACCAGCTTGATTCGGCCGACATTCACCAAGGCTTCAGGGCCCTCGCCCTGGGGGATCGCACTGATGGTACCGTCAGCACCAATGGATATTTGCGCCCCTTGAGGTAGCGCGATAGGACCTCCATCGCCTACCACCGGGCGGCCGACGCTCATCAATATACCGTCGCTGTCGACCTGAAGGTCGCCACGCCGCGTATAGGTTTCAACGCCGTCGCCATCTTGAACTGCCATCCAGGCATCATCCTGCATGGCGACATCAAGCATGCGGCCGGTCCGCTCTATCGGTCCCTGAGAATAGTCGGTACCTGGTGTGGTGGTCACGGCAGACGTACGTGTAGGCAGCAAGGCGTCACCTTCCACAGGCACCGAGCGTGCTGCCTGCAGTTGGGCGCGGAAACCCGATGTGGCAACGTTTGCCAAATTGTTACTCACCACCGACTGCTGGTCCATCGTGTGCTTGGCGCCGCTCATGGCGGTATACAGCATTCTATCCACGACCTTGCTCCCTTAAATTCCGTCAGCCGTTACAGGTTGATGATGGTCTGCAGCAACTCATCCTGGGTACTGATCGTCTGAGAGTTGGCCTGGTAGGCGCGCTGGGCAACGATCATGTCGACCAGTTCGGCGGCCATATCCACATTGGAGGTTTCAACCGCGCCCGGCTCGATCAGACCGCGCTGGCCGGTACCTGGGGCACCAACAAGTTCCTGGCCGGAAGAGGCTGTCGCAGTCCACAGGTTGTCGCCATTGGGGCTCAAACCTTCAGGATTACGGAAGCTCACCAGGGCAACCTGGCCAGCCGCACGCGATTCCTCGTTGGAATAGTTGCGCATGATTGACCCGTCGTCTTCGATGGTTACACCCACCAGAGAACCCGAAGTGTAGCCGTCTTGAGACAAGTCATTGACGGTAGAGCTATTGGCAAACTGGGTGGTATTGGCGAAATCAATCTCGATCTGCTGACTGGTCAGCGTATCATTGAATTCGCTGGCACCTGCACCTAAAGCATTGCCATCTGCATCAGTGATTTCGTCTGGAGCATCTAGATCAATCTCGAATTCATTAAAGTTATTATTGAGACGGCCATCCGTCGTGAAACCAAAATTTGACCCATTAGCGATGTCAGTAAAACCGTAATTCGGCGCACCTTCAGGGCCGCCGGACATCCGGGCATCTACACGCCATTCATTAGCCGCCGTCTTGCTGAAGTACATGGTCAAATTTCGCGCATTACCCTGAGAGTCGTAAATTGTGCCGTTGGTCGAATACGAATACTGACTTGAATCCAGGCCATTGGCGACCTCTTGGGCCGAGGGTGCGGCAGCTAACACTTCCTCTTCAGCATCCAGGTTGAGCGATACGTCGAGGTTCTGAGTAGCACTCGCCGCCAAGTCGCCTGCATCGACGCTCAGGGCTTCAACATCGCCGCCGCCCTGGATATTGCCCTGCGCGTCAGCGGGATACCCCATGATCTGTGCGCCCTGAGCGTTCACCAGATCGCCGTTGGCCGTCATGGTCAGCTGGCCGTTGCGCGAGTAGCCAATTTCGCCGTTGGGTTGCTGAAAGCGGAAGAAGCCTTCCCCAGCAATCGCCAGGTCCATATTACGGCCCGATGACTCGATATTGCCCTGGTTGAAATTCTGCAGCACGGAAGAAGTTCGCGTACCCAGGCCAATGCGTGACTCAGCGTAAACATCGGCGAACTGTACATTCGAGCTCTTGAAGCCGACTGTCTGCGAGTTGGCGATATTGTTACCCACGGCCCCCAGCTTTTCTTGCTGGGCATTCAGGCCACTTAACGCTTGTGAAAAACTCATGGTAGTCCCCTGCTAAATCGATCAATAAGTAATGGTTCAGAGAATTTGTTTGACTTGATCAAGTGTTACTTGGCCGTAGATGGCACCGAGGTCAAGGCGAACTTCTTCACCCGACCCGGCAGGCGTCACACCCTGCACCTGGGCATAATTAAGCGCCTTGGATTCAATTGCTTCACCTTCGGCATTGGTCGCTTTAAAGCTGACGTTGTACGACCCTTCAGCAACAGCCGCTCCGTCATTATTCAAGCCACCCCAACTGAACGATTCGACGCCCGCACCAACGCCCTCGATGTTGTTGGTATAGACGACTTCGCCCGCTTTACTGGTCACGGTAATCTCGACGTTATCCGCTGGTTTATCCAGCTCGATGCCAAACGGGGTAGCATAGCTGTTACCGTCTTCGTCAATGTTGACCTTTACCTGATTACCCGGCACCAGCACGGCATTGCCGATCAAGCCGGAAGCTTGCAGCATCTGTGAGGCGTCCATCTGCTGGGTGATGCCACTGAGTGTGTCGTTCAACTCCTCGATGCCGCTGACCGTATTGATCTGCGCCAGTTGAGACGTCATCTCCGAGTTTTCCATGGGGTTGAGCGGGTCTTGATTTTCCAGCTGGGTAATCAGCAGGGTCATGAAACTTTCACGCAGCTCTTCCGACTGACGAGCCGGAAGCCCATTCGATCCGCCGCCGTTGACGCTAGTCAGTACACTTGTGTCGATATTCATGGTTTACCCTTCACCCAGCGAGAGTGTTTGCATCATCATCTGTTTACTGGTGTTAAAGACCTCGACGTTGGCTTGATAAGAGCGCGAGGCTGAAATCATGTTGACCATTTCATGAACCGGTTCAACGTTGGGCTTGGCGACGTAGCCGTCCTCGTCTGCAGCAGGATGATTGGGCATGTACTCAAGCCGTAGCGGCGAATCATCCTCCACGACCTCGGTGACACGTACGCCCCCCACGCCATAGCGTGAGTTATTGGCTTGAGACTCGAACATGACCTGCTTGGCCCGATACGTTTCACCGTCAGGGCCTGCCACGCTATCGGCATTGGCCATGTTGCTGGCGGTCACATTCATACGCTGCGACTGAGCACTCATGGCGGAACCTGCGATATCAAACGCAGAAAACATTGACATAACTACCTCCTAACCGGTTCGAGCCAGTTTATTCTGGCTGCATGGCCGTTTTTAGCCCTTGAATCCGACTATTCATTATTGTGAGCCCCGCTTGATAGCGAACCGCGTTGTCTGCGAACTGCGAACGCTCACGGTCCATTTCGACGGTATTGCCATCCAGGCTGGGCTGGCTGGGGATCCGGTAAAGCAGATCTGTATTATGGCCAGCAGCAAGTGCGGGCCCCTCGCCAGCCAGATGGCGGTCCGAGGTCCGCGACAATGCCAGCCCACCACCATCGCTACCCTGTGAACGCTGACCGCCATCAACGGCTTTTTTCAATTCACTAGCAAAGTCGATATCCCTGGCTTTGTAATTCGGGGTATCGGCATTGGCAATATTCGCCGCAAGCACTTCATGCCGCGCTTGTCGCAACCCCAGCGCCTGCTGATGGTAATTCAAAGAAGCTTCTAATTGATCGATCATGCCAACCCTCGCTTACTGAGAGGCAAAATAGGATTTGTTGATGATGGAGAATACGACGACGCCTGTCAGCCTAAAGCATGGAACAACCTTCGTTTCACCCAGCATTTCTCGTGATAATCATCAGGCTTTTTCGTTAGAATCATGGATGGTTCATATCCGCCTCTTTCATTGAGCACCCTCCCCCATGCGTCAATTGTCGCTCAGTTCTGTATCAACCTCTCTGTTGCATTGGATATATCGCCTGCTTATGGTCAGTCTGGCGGCATTGGCTGTCCTGCCCTTCGCTAATGCATCAGACACCAAGCATGACGAACTCATGCAAAGCGTGCATCAGTTTCTCTACCAAGAAACACAGGCGCTGGGTGATGAAGTGGTCATTAATCTGCGTCCTCCTTCACCCCATCTTTCCGTTTGCACTAACCCCGCCCCGTTCTTGACCAACCAGAACGAAACCCCACTCGGGCGGGTTTCAGTAGGCGTTCGCTGCGGCACCGATAGCCAGCAAGTTCGCTATCTGCAGGCAGAAGTCGACGTCATCGGCAGTTACATGGTGGCCGCTGTCGACATTGAACGCGGCCGTCAAATCACACCTGACATGCTGGGCGAAAAAACCGGCAATTTAAGCGACTTATCCTCACGAGCCATCACTCAAGCTGATGACATCGTGGGTAAAGTCGCCCGCCAGCCCATCGCTAGCGGGATGACGATTCAATCGCATTTCATTCAGGCGCCTCTTCTCGTTGAACGAGGCCAGCGGGTTAAGGTCATAGCTGAAGGAGATTCCTTTCGCGTATCCCGCGAAGGAGAGGCTCTCAACAATGGCGCTATGGGCGAAGAAGTCAGGGTGCGCTTTGGTTCTCGCGAAGTGATGTCTGCCCGCGTAGTAGAACGCGGAACTCTGATGGTCGATTTTTAATTAAAAGGCTAAAGTTTCATCCAGCACCGCCGATAGTTCACGTAATCCGCGCATCGCGCTCTAAACGTTGACGATGAGGCACACAACGTGAAAATTGATAACGTCAATAATCCGCCACTTCGCTCCAATCATGCCCAGCAGCGTGATGAAACCCAGAAGGCGGCAAATTCAGCATCTACCACGTCAGGTGCTGAAGCCAAGGGCTCAACACACATCAGCACGATGAGCGCCGATGAAACGCATGACATCGACAGCGCAAAGGTTGAAGAGATTCGTGATGCTATTCGTGACGGCCGCCTGGAAATCCGAGCTGATCGTATTGCTGATGGTTTGATTGCCAATCTTCGAGAATCCCAGGAGTAATTTATGAGCCTCGCCAGCTTGTTGACTGATCAGCAACAACGCATTGATGCGTTGATATCGCTGCTGGGCAACGAGCAGACGCTGCTAACTCGGGGGGACATCGACGGCGATGCACTGGCTGACGTTGCCCATCAGAAGCAGCAATTGCTGACTGAGCTTGAACGCATTGAAACCCTTCGGCGTAGCGTACAAAAGCGCCTAGGGTACGAGAGTGGTGCGCAAGGTGCCAAGTCTGCCGCAAGCGATGCTGGCTGCACTGACACATGGAACCGCTTGCTCGAAAAAAGCGAACGTGCCGCCCGCATGAACGCATTAACAGGCGAAATGCTTTCTCTACGCATGCAGCACAATCAAAAGATGCTCGATTATATTCGACAGATTGCTGAGAAGACGCTTTACAACCCGGATGGTCGTAATTCAGCCCAACCGGGTCGTATCAATGCTTCAGCTTGAACAATACTTGTATCAAGCGCCACTAAAACTAGACAACCCCTCTGCAAGATACTTCAATAGGTAACATTACGTTCCCTTATGGAGTAGCTGCATGCTTCCTTTCCTACCCGAAAAGTTTACGGCTGTCGTTATCGGTGCCAACGGCGGTATCGGCAACGCCATCGTTGACACCTTGCTGGGCAATAGCCAGATAGGCAATCTCATAGCAGTTAGTCGTGCGCCTTTTCCTGTAAAACACCCTGGCGTGGAATCCGTCGTTGCCGATGTCTCGACATCATCTGGGCGTGAAGTCTTATCAAAGCACCTGGATGGTCGCCCTATACACCTGCTTTTTAATGCGGTGGGTATACTTCACGACCAGGCAAGTGGTATCCAGCCTGAAAAACGGCTCGAGCAGCTCAATGAGACCTCCATTGCCCAGGTCATGCATATTAACGCGGTGACACCCGCGCTTTTGCTTTCGTCACTAAAACCATGTTTGCAGGGTAAGCACCCAACGATCATTGCCAGCCTTTCGGCTCGTGTGGGATCCATTGGCGATAACGGCTACGGAGGCTGGTATAGCTATCGAGCCAGTAAAGCGGCTCACAATATGCTGATGAAGACAGCGGCTATCGAGCTTTCGCGGCTCAACAAGCAGTCTATCGTGTTGTGCCTGCACCCTGGCACAACCGACACAACGCTATCCGAGCCCTTTCAAGCGCGCGTTCCCTCCGATAAGTTATTTCACCCCACCTTTGTTGCCGAGCAATTGATCAGCGTGATGGCCAAGCGCACACCTGAAGACACCGGCAGCTTCTGGGACTGGGCGGGCGAACCCATTGAATGGTGATGACTTTTCTGCCACGCACACAAAAACCCCCGAGCACGATATACTCGGGGGTTTCTGCGGCATAGGTGCCTGACGATGTCCCGGCCGGCGCTCCGGAGGGCGGCTCTCCGCTACTCTCCATGGGAGACCCCTAAAACAAAAAACCCAGCCGGTTGGCTGGGTTTTCTGCGGTATAGGTGCCTGACGACCGGGGCGGCCTTCCGCTACTCTACTTGGGAGACCCCTAAATAAAATACCCCAGCTCCTTTCGAAGCTGGGGTACGGTATAAGTGCCTGACGATGACCTACTCTCGCATGGGGAGACCCCACACTACCATCGGCGCGAAGC